>JBEIGR010000415.1:0-5414 GCA_040381795.1 Verrucomicrobiaceae bacterium
GATGAACGCCAAAAAGAACACGCCAGCCGTCCCGGGTGCCACGCGCATGATGATCTGTGCCGAGGGCTATGATCCCATCGTCATGCACACACAGGGCGGGCCGTTCTTTGACAAGACCCATGTGCTGAAGCGCGGCAATCCACTCATGAAGGACGGCGAGGCCACGCAGGGCTTCCTGCAAGTGCTGAGCAAGCCCGGCGACTCCAAGCGCTGGCAGTGGCAGCCGCCTGCGGGCGCGAAATCGACCGGCAAACGTCGCTCGCTCTCGAATTGGATCACGGATGTGGATGGCGGCGCGGGGGCGTTGCTGGCTCGCGTGATCGTGAACCGGCTGTGGCAGCATCATTTCGGCACCGGCTTGGTGCCCACACCGAATGACTTTGGCAAGACCGGCACGCCTTGCATGCAGCCGGAGTTGCTCGACTGGCTGGCGTCAAAGCTCATCGAGAACGGCTGGAAGCTGAAGCCGATGCACAAACTCATCCTCAGCAGCCGCGCCTGGCAGCAGAGCAGTGCTCGCGATGCGAAAAAGGAGGCCGCTGATCCGGCGAACGGGCTTTTCATGCGCTTCGTGCCCTATCGACTCGAAGGCGAGGCGATTCGTGACTCGATGCTGGCCCTCAGCGGTGTGCTCGACCCGACGATGCACGGCCCCGGCACCCGCGATGAGAACAGCAAGCGCCGCAGCATCTACTTCAACATCAAGCGCAGCCAGCTCATCGGCAGCATGGTGGCCTTTGATCTCCCCGAGCCGCTCGTGAGCCAAGGCAATCGCCCCACCACCACAGTGGCCCCACAGGCCCTCATTTTGATGAACAGCCCCCAAGCCCGCCAATGGGCCGAAGGCCTCGCCAAACGCATCCAACCCGCTGGCGATGCTCCCAAACAAATCTCGATGGCCTATCGCATCTGTTTCAACCGCGACCCCAAACCCACCGAACTCGCCACTGGAGCCGAGTATTTGAAATCAGGCGCATCACTGTCGGATTATTGTCAGGTCGTGCTGGGGCTGAATGAATTGGTTTATGTGAACTGAGTGTGTGCTATCGTACTCCGTCATGATGACAGTCACAGAGAACCCAGCGCCTGGATGGGAAAGCGAGGTGACGACGGTCCAGGGGCCGCGCCGCCCCCGCCGAATCATCCGATGAACGCGGGCTTGGCAGTCAGGCCGGGATGAGGTAACGCTTACCGCATGTCGATCCAGCAACTCCTCATCACCGAAGTCTCCCAGCAGCCGGAGCCGTTGCTGCGTGAAGTGTGGCATTACATGGCCTTTCTCAAAGCCAAGGCGAAGGATGAACAGCAAACGCGCCCAGCGGTGCGCTCAGGTTTCGGCTCGGTGCCCGGCATCAAGCTGGCGAATGATTTCGATGCGCCGCTGGAGGCCTTTGCTGATTACCGTCCATGAAGGTGCTCTTGGATGCTCATGCGCTGCTCTGCTTCCTCGCGGGGAGCAGCCAGCTCAGTGCCAAGGCGCTCGCCTGCATCCAGGATTCGCAGAACACGATCTATGTGAGTCCCGCGACCTTGTGGGAGATCAGCATCAAGGACTCGCTGGGCAAGCTGACCTTGCCGGAACCCTTTGATCAGCTTTTCCCCGCCCGGCTCGATGCTTCGAACATCTTGATTCTACCCATTCTCATCCTGCATCTGCACCAGCACAGGAAGCTGCCGTTTCACCACAACGATCCGTTTGACCTTCTGGTGATCGCCCAAGCCTGGGCGGAGGACATGACATTGGTTTCCTGCGATGGCGAGTTCTCAGCCTGCGGCGTCAAATTGCTATGGTAAACCCGTTAACGAACGTGCCAAGGCATCGGAGCCAATGAATCCAGCGCCTAGATGGGAAAGCGAGGTGACGCCGGTCCAGGGGCCGCGTCGGCCCCGCCTGCTCAGTGCCTGATTTTGGATGACAGAAAGATGGACGGTAAAAAATGGTTTGAGTTCAAGCAGCACGGGCAGAGCGGCACGTGGTGCAGCGATCTGTTTCCGAAGACGGCGACGCATGTCGATAAGATGTGCTTCATTCACAGTTGCTGGACGGGCTCGAACAGCCAATCGCCGGCGCTTTTCAAGATGAACACGGGCGAGACACGCATGGCTACCCGTGCGTCGGCTCATGGGTCAACTACGGCCTCGGCAGCGAGAGTGATTCGCTGCCTTCATTTGTCGTGATGAGTGATCCGCTGAATCGTGGCCTGACGAAAGGCAGCGCGGCCAATTGGGGCGCGGGTTTCCTGCCGAGCATCTATCAAGGCACGTGGCTGAAGCCTAAGGGCTCACCGATTGATAACCTTGCGGTGCCAGCATCGCTCACGCCACAGCGTCAGCGTGCCCAACTCGACCTGCTGGCGAAATTGAACCGCAGCGCGCTCGCCGAATCGCCGATCGAGAGCGAACTCAATGCACGCATCGAGAGCTTTGAACTGGCCTACCGCATGCAAACCGCCACACCGGAGGCTTTTGATGTCAAAGGTGAGCCCGAGCATATCCAGAAGCTCTACGGCTTGAATGAGAAGCATTGTGGCCACTTCGCCGCGCAGTGTCTTATCGCACGGCTGGCGGCTACAATAACGGCAGCTCCGGCCTGATCGAGCAGGTGGCTAGCTTCACCACGCTCGCTCTTCAGCAAAGCTGGCGGCAGCAATACTTTGGCAGCAGTACCAACACCGGCAACGCAGCGGACACTGCAGACTATGACAACGACGGGCTGGTGAACCTGCTGGAGTGGGCCTGCGGGTTGAACCCCACCACCGCGAGCACATTGCCCGCGAATGTGGTGCGCAACGGCACCAACCTCGAGTTCACCTACACCCGTAGCAGGAGCGCGATGGATCGCGGAGCCGTCTTCACGGTGGAATGGAGCGACACGCTGCCCGGGCCCAATCCCTGGAGCAGCACTGGCGTCACGCAGACCATCCTCTCCGACAACGGCACGGTGCAGCAGGTGAAGGCCACGCTGCCAGCAGGCAACAATGGTCAGCGCTTTGTGCGGCTGAAGGTTACGGGAGCGCCGTGAACAAGGCGGCGGCCCTAGGCTGCGTGTAGGTTTTGAGCTTGCCGCTAAAATCCGGCGCCTCGCTGGCGGATTACGGCCAGGTGGTGCTGAGCCTGGACGAGTTCGTTTATGTGAACTGAGGAACGGCGAAAAGTAGCAGGGTCATTCTTGGCCCTTCGAACGGGGCAGGAATGCCTCGATTACGATTCCTTGTGCGTCTGGTCGATGTAGGCGACGAGGCTCGGGAGCATCTTTTCGAGATCGGCGAGCGTCTCTTCATACGCAGCGCGGCCTGCGCCGAAGGGATCGCTCACGTCCTTGCCGCGAATGGCATCCTCCTGAGTGAACTCGGAGACGAGGTACACCTTCTCCGCGTGCTCGGGGAATTCATCCTCGATGGCGGCGAGGTGGTGGCCGGACATGGCAAAGACATGCGTGGCTGACTTGAGCATCTTTCCATCGAGCATGCGGCTGCTGAAGTCATCGCGATGCAGGCCTTTTTCCTTCAGGATGGCGATGGTGTGCTTGCTGGCGGGCATGCCCGGAGCGGCGGCCACGCCAGCGCTGCTGACTTCGTAATCGGCGCGGTCTTTGACGAGGTCACGAAAAAGCGCCTCGGCCATGGGGCTTCGGCAGGTGTTTCCGGTACAGACAAAGAGGACGCGTTTCAAGCAGGCGGAGTGTCGCCGGAGCGGGCGGGATTGTCAAAAACAGAAACCCCGGAGAGGAGATCCCGACGCGCTCGGTACTCTCTCTCCGGGGCCGTGCCGTCGAAACATCGCAGTGCGATGCGCATGGCGGCAAGCTGTTAGGGCATCACGCTGCCGCGAGGGCAGGGGAGCCGTGCTTCATGCGGCCACGGAACTCGGTGGGGGACTCCGAGGCGATGCGGCGGAAGCTGCGGTTGAAATGGGACAGGCTCTGGAAGCCGACATCGTAGGCCACTTCCGTGATGCGTGCGGCGGGCTTCATCAGCATGCGCTTGGCTTTTTCCACACGGGCGCGGTTCACAAAGTCCGTGAAGGTGAGGCCGGTGGCACGCTTGAAGAGCTTGCAGAAGTGGAAGGGACTCACGTTCACCGCCTTGGCGACGGCTTCGAGGGACATCGGCTCGGCGAGGTGCTGATGGATGAAGGACTTCGCATTGCGCACGGCCTCAGGCTCATGCGTGGCGGTGGCAAACAGGAGGCGGTGGGCGCTTTCGCCGAGCTGGAGGGCGAAGGATTGCAGGATGGCGATGGCAGCATCGTAGCGCTCAGGAGCCATCACAGGTGCGTGGTCGAAGTGGACCTTGGCACTGCGAATTTCAGCGGCGGAGCGGTCTTCATCGAGGAGGGCTTTGGCGACCGGAGCGAAGGTGTCCGCATTCGCGGGCTGGAGGCGGACGGCACCGGTGAGCATGAGGGCGATGACGTTTTTGCCGACTTTCACCGGCACTTTCGTTTCCACTACGCCAGCGACGCCCGTGCGGGTGATCACGCCCTCGTAATGGCAGTCCTCAGGAGCGGTTTCAAGACACAGCGGCAGGCTGGTGAGCGTGTTGAACGCCTTTTGGTAATGCTGGAAGAGTTCGCTATCCGCGAGGTTCTGGATAAAGCGTTGACGAGCGTTGAGTGGGGCGGTGGTGGTGTTCATGGCGCGTTTGGGTGTTGAAGGTTGACGACGCCATGATGCCCGATGCTGGCTGTTCCGATATTGTGGTCGGATACGGCATGATTTGTCCGGGATGACCGCAAAAGCGGCATAGTGGAAACCATTATCGCCTAGCGTGGTTCCAGCCCCTTCCTCCCATGAAAGACAACAAGACTCTCCTCGGCACCGCAGCGGCGCTGCTCATCCTGTCCGTGATCTTTTTCATCATCGAGCGCCTCGCCGGGCGTGGGAGAAACCGTGCGCAGCCAGTGATCCGCCGCGGCTGGTTCACCGATGTCATCTATCTCTTTGCCACAGGGCTGTTCACGAAGCCGTTGATGCGTCTGCTGCTGTTTTTACCTGCCGCGATTCTTGTCATCATGCAGGTGGTGCCAGCGGAGACCTTCAAGGCGGGCCTGTATGCGGGATTTGGTCCGCTGAGCCGCCAGCCCGTGTGGTTGCAAGCCATCGAAATCTACGTGATCGGAGATTTCGCCGGTTACTGGACGCACCGGCTTTTTCATCGCGGCAGATGGTGGCCCTTTCATGCGGTGCATCATTCCTCCGAGGATCTTGATTGGCTCGGCAGCGTGCGGGTGCATCCCGTGAATGAACTGGTGAACAAACTCTCGCAAGCCGTGCCGCTGCTGCTCATGGGCTTCAATCCGCTGGTGACGCTGAGCACCGCGCCCGTGCTCACGTTCTTCGCCATCTTCATTCATGCGAATGTGAACTGGGACTTCGGCCCGCTGCGCTATGTGATCGCCACGCCGGTCTTCCA
>JBEIGR010000416.1:0-5395 GCA_040381795.1 Verrucomicrobiaceae bacterium
GGCAAAGCCGCGTGCCATGGCTTTGCCGAGGCCTTTGCTGCCGCCGGTGACGAGGGCGCATTTGCCGGAGAGATCGAAGAGAGGTGTGGAGGACATCGTGATGAGGATTGAAAGGATTTAAGAAGGTGCATTCCAGCCCATCATCATGGCGATGAGGCTGGTGGAATTGAAAATGGCGTGGAGGATCATCGGGGCGAGGAGGCAACCGGTGAATTCATAGGCTGCGCAGAAGAACAGAGCGAGCACCCACAGCGGCAGGAGGCTGCCGGTGTGCATGTGGATGATGGCAAAAAACAGGCCGGAGATCAGCGCGGCAAAGGGCGCATCCGTGTAGCGCTTTAGCACGCCATAGATGAAGCCGCGGAAGACGATCTCCTCCACCACTGGGGCCACGATGGCGGCGGCGATGATGATGAGAACGCGCAGCAGCATGTCATCCGTCTCCACGAAGGCACGCACGAGTTCCTGCTCCTCGGCACCGGGGGCTAGGCGCTGCATCCAGTCATTCGAGAACACTGCTGTGCTACCGACGACGAGGAACATCGGCAGCAACGCGAGTGCGAGAGTGATCGCGAGGGTCTTCCAACGAATGACGTAAAGGCCGAAAAGCTCGACCGGATGCAGGTGACGGATCTGGGAGAGATACACGAGCAGCACACAGCACAGCATGAGCTGAACGAAAATCCCCAGAGCCACCTCATTCACTCCCGGTGTGATCTTCGGACTACCCACCACCTCCGAAAGCGGCTGCATGACGCCCGAAAGCAGCAACCCGAGGCCTGCGGTGAGTGCGACGAGATCAAGATCACCATACTGCTGGGAAGCCACGAGGCCATCGTGATTCCACGCTGCCTCCGGCCGCATGAGGCGCATCCATTTGTAACCCAGCAGCCCGAGAAAGAACGACAGCCCGGCGATGCAGGTGAAGTCTTGTAACACGGCGATGTTCGCGATTTCCGGCATGAGAGAGATCAGCGAGCGTAGGTGGAGGAAAGGTAATACGGCACCCCGGGCTGCAAACGGGGCAAGGCCGAGCCGCCGCCGAGATTCAACTCCAGCTTCGCGGGCTGCTGGCGGGCTTTCAGCGAGGCTTCAGCAAGGCCCAACGCATCGAAGAGGCCGTGCTCGTGCTTGTAGCGCACCACCGCGGCTCCGGGAGCTTTTCCCACCTCGCGGGCGAGGGCACGAGCATCTTCAATGTAGCCGATCTGATCCACGAGCTTGGCCGCCAGCGCCTCGCGGGCGGTGACGACACGGCCATCGGCGACGGTGCTTTTGAGCAGATCCTTCGGCTGCTTCCGCGCCTCGCTCACGATGCCGAGAAAACGGTCATACATCTGCGTGACGAGGTTTTGAATGTAAGCCTTCTCATCGTCACGCATCGGGCGGGCGCCGCTGAGGCTGTCCTTGAAGGCACCGCTGGTGAAGGTGTTCATGCCGAGACCCACTTTGCCAAAGAGATCGGCGTAATTGATCGATTCCATGATGACGCCGATGCTGCCGGTGAGCGTGGTCTCGCTAGCGACGATCTTGGTGGCTCCGCAGGCCACATAATAGCCACCGGAAGCGGCGACTGAATCCATGTGGACGACGACGGGCTTGACCGCCGCCACCTTCTTCACGGCATTGTAAAGCACATCACTGGCGGTGACCTCGCCACCGGGGGAATTGATGCGGAGGACGATGGCCTTCACTTCGCTGTCACCGGCCGCTTGTTCGAGCTGACGCTTCAAATTCTCGATGCTGGGCATCGCCTCGGAAAACAGGCCTTCCGATGAAAACGACGAGATGATGCCATCGAGGTCAATCTGCGCGATTTTGGCCGTCGCCTTCTCCTTGGCGGGTTCGAGGAGGTGTTCGCGGAGTTTCGGCAGTGGCTTCGCGGGGCTGGAAAAGGCCGCGCCAGTCTCCACGCCGCCTGAGAGCATGGCAAACTGGCCCAGATTGCAGGCCAGACTCAGGAAGAGGAGGATGATCACGAAGGCGAGGAGGCAGCCGTATTTCTTGCTCATGGGCCGCGATGCTACCGCGTGGCCTGCGGGGCTTCAACCCCGGCTTGTCATTCGCAGCTAGGAAATCAAGGCGCGGCCAGCTTCGTCACCACATGGCTCATGTATGGGAAGAGCTGTTTTTTGCGGCTCACCACGCCAGGCATGTCATAGACGTGCTCTTTGGCCTGCGGGTAGTCGATGGAGGCAATGACGCGCTGATCACCCGCCACGAGCAGGACGCTGTGATGGCGTGTGATGTCCGTGACCATGAGGCAGGCAAAGTGGAGGCTGTGCTTCTGCAAAAGAGAGTGCAAAGCAGCCTGGAGGTCTTTTTCACGCTTCCAGAACTCGTCGAGGCCCAGTTCCTCGATCTGGCTGATGCTGATGTGCCAGCCGTTTTCCTCGAAGACCTTCCGATCACTCTCCAAAGCACGATCCGGGGTGTTTTCGCGGAGCATGGAGCCTGCCGCGAAGAAGTCCTTCACGAACTGGGCGCTATCAATGCCGCCAATGCCAGCGAGCCAGGCGAGGATCTCTTTGTCCGTCTCCGTCGTGGTGGGGCTGGTGAGGTGGAGGGTATCGGAAATGATACCTGCGCAGAGGCAGATGGCGGTGCCCTTATTGGGTGCCGCCCCACGCATGCGATACATGATGCCCACGATGGTGGAGGTGCTGCCGACAGGCTCGTTGAGGAAGCGAATCGGCTCTTTCGTGCGCAGATTGCCGCTGAGGCGATGATGATCGATCACCTCGATGATCTCGGCTTCATCAGCCCCGGCTACGGCCTGGGCGAATTCATTGTGATCGACGAGCACGAGCTTCGCACGCGGGGTGTCGATGAGGTCAGACTTGGAGAAAACGCCGATGAGGTGCTGCGTCTCCTCATCCACGACGGGGAAAAGTGGCTGCGCGGAGCTTTGCACCGCATGCACGATCTCCTTCAGTGGGGCACGCGAGCCGAAGGACAGGAAATCCTCTGTGAGGGCCTCGCCGATGGGACGGGAGAAGCGCAGGAGCTGCGAGGTGCTGGCGGTATCATGCGGCGAGCAGATGATGGCCACGCCTTTCGTCTTCGCCTGATCCAAAATGCTTTCCCAAGGTTTGAACCCACCGGTGATGATCAAACAACGCGCCCCAAGCTCGATGGCAAGCGCATGAATCTCCGGTCGATCTCCGGTGACGAGGGCCACATCACGCGAGGCAAACTGCATGGCCCGCTGGCGGGAGGTTTCCACGCTGGAAGCGGCCACGACGAGCACGAATTCCTGCACTTTATCCGCCCCAGTGGTATCTCCAGCCAGAGTGCCACCCAGCGCGGCGACGATGTTTTGCAGGCTCGTGGGCACGGCGCGGTTCCCGGCATGCGAGCCAGCCTCCGCAGGGAGAAAAAGCTGCGCCATATCTTGAATGGATGGCACGCCGAGCAGGCGGCCTTCATCATCCACCACTGGGATGGAGCGGAAGCCGTGCTCGATCATCTTGCGATAAACGGCGAGGAAGGTCTCCGCCGGTTTCGCGGTGAGCACATCCTTCCGGCAAATCGTGGTGGCG
Source organism: Verrucomicrobiaceae bacterium (assembly GCA_040381795.1). Classification (GTDB taxonomy): domain Bacteria; phylum Verrucomicrobiota; class Verrucomicrobiia; order Verrucomicrobiales; family Verrucomicrobiaceae; genus Prosthecobacter. The sequence goes on from JBEIGR010000416.1 coordinate 3,543, forward strand.
GTGGGGCGCACATCGAGGAGCAGCTTGGGAGCTTCCACGCCTGCGGTGTGCAGCACCCAGTTCGTGCGCACGCTCACCTCTCCGCAGCACGCAGCCACGGCGTTCATCTTCCGCACATCCCGCAAAAACGCCGCATAACCGATGGCGGAGCAGATGGCGTCGGTATCCGGGTTTCGATGCCCGATGACGAAAATGGGGTCCGGGGAGCTCATGGGCGGAGTGCTAAGGGCGTCGAGTGGTATTGCGGACTCCGAACGCGCTGACGCGATTCTTTGCTCTAGGCGTTGGCAAAGCCAAGTGCCGTGAGGCGCTCATGCACGGCGGCTTTGTTATCCAAAAGCTCGGCAATTGGGTCCCACTTGCCGCTGAGGAGGCCTTCGCGGGCGGTTTCGGGCATGGCGATGGTGAAATTCTCACTGCCGAAGAACACACGCTGCGCCTCGACATCCACTTTGACCTCAATCTGCGGGTCTTTCTCGATGGCGGCGGCCAGCTTGGCGATGTCCTCGGCCGTGGCGCAGACGCAGGGGATGCCGAGCGTGGTGCAATTGCCGAAAAAGATCTCCGCGAAGCTCTGTGCAATGATGCCACGGAAGCCGAAGCGGTAAAGAGCCTGCGGGGCATGCTCACGGGAACTGCCGCAGCCGAAATTCTCGCCGGAAAGCAGGATAGAGGCACCGGCAAAGCGCTCGTCATTGAGCGGGTGGGCGATCTTTTTGCCGTCTTTATCAAATCGCACGTCGTAGAAGGCGAATTCGCCGAGTCCGTCAAAGGTGACGCACTTCATGAAGCGGGCGGGGATGATGCGGTCGGTGTCGATATCCGTGCCAGGCACGTGGACTCCGCGACCGGAGACTGAGGTGATTATTGCGAGGGCCATGGGAGCGCGGAGGCTAGCAGCGAACAACGTGAGCGCAAGAGCAGCCAAGCCTGAAACATCCCGCGCCTTGCGCAGGCTCCCCAGCCCTGCCATGATTCGTGCCGCTCCCCCCCCATGCAGTCCCAGATCAGTTTTGGTGAGGCCATCCACCTCAGCCTCGAAAAAGACCCCCGCTACCATCCCGCCGCCTACGAACTGGTGCGGGACGCCCTCCATCACGCCTGCTCGAAATTCCGCGATGGCGCGGACGACAAGCACGTCAGCGGCCAGGAACTCCTCGAAGGCTTCCGCGAGCACGTCATCCACGAGTATGGCCCCATGAGCTCGACCATTCTCGATGAATGGGGCCTGACCTGCGGCCTCGATGTGGGCCACATCGTCTATAACCTCATCGACGTCGGTTACTTCGGAAGGAATGAAGGCGATAGCCTGGCCGACTTCGATGGCGGCTACACCTTCGTCACCGCCTTCAGCGAGCCATTTCTACCCTCCTCGCAGCGGCCGAAGGCCAATTCGCCGAGCTTGTGAAAGCGGCAGTGCCGGTTTTGATGGGGCTGCTATGACGGCGCTCCTTCTTGATCCGATCTTCCAGCAGCATGATACCGGCCCCGGCCATCCCGAGAGCATCCAGCGGCATGTGGCCGTCACAAAGGCGCTCGTGGAGGCCGGACACGTCGAATCCATGCTGCGCATCGAGCCACGAGCGGCCACGCGAGTGGAGCTGGAGCTCTGCCACACCCGCCGCTACATCGAAACGGCTGAGGAGGATGTGAAGGCCGGTCTCGACGATCTCAGCACAGGCGACACCACCCTTTGCCCGCGATCATTTGAAGTGGCGAGCCATGCTGTGGGTGGCGTGCTGAATGCCGTGGACGCCGTTTTTGCCGGAAAAGCCGCGAACGCCTTCTGCGCGGTGCGTCCGCCCGGTCATCACGCCCGTCCGGCGCAGGGCATGGGCTTCTGCCTCTTCAAC
>JBEIGR010000417.1:0-5389 GCA_040381795.1 Verrucomicrobiaceae bacterium
CAAGGTCACGGATGTCACCGCCCTCGGTGGCATCTCTGCCCTCACCAGCCTCTACCTCGCCGGAAACCAAATCAAAGACACCACCCCTCTCTTCAAACTCCCGAAGGTCTGGACGCTGTATCTTGAGGGGAATCAGATCAGCAGCATCGCCGGCATCGGTGGCCTCAAATGGCTCTCCATGCTTTCCCTCAAAGGCAATGCCATCGCCGATCTCAGCCCGCTGGAGCCGCTGACGGATCTCCAGTTTCTCTTCCTCGAAAACAACAAGATCACCGATCTCACGCCGCTGCACCGCATGTGGAAGAAGGACAATGATGGTGCCCGCGAGTGGGCTCCCTACTGCCAGATCGATCTCACAGGAAATCCCCTCGACGAAAACGCCAAAAAGCTCGTCGAGGAACTCAAGAAAGCCGGCGCACGCATCACGCCGTGAGCTTCACGCTTAATTCACCACCTTCGTGACGAATTCCTCCAGCGCCTTCGTTGTCGCATCACCATCGGTGCCGATAAAGGCGTTGATCTTGGTGTGATTCGTTTCCTTGCCGCCGAACACTGTCACGGGGATTTCAGTTTCTTTGAGCACCGCCGCGAGTCTTCGAGCCTGGGCTGAATTATCCGGGTGATCCGCCACATGCACGATGAGGAAGGGCGGAATCCCCTTCCCCTTCGCCACATGCGTCACAGCCGAGAAATCGAGGTGCTTGGCCGGTTCGTTGCCAAACTTCTCCCGGTGCCCAAACTTCGCCTGAGGCTCGTGATGCACCCGGCGGCGCGTTTCCGCCGTCTCGATGATCGCCGGGATGTCGTAGGTATCGCCATCCACCGGCACGCAGCCGAGGAGTGAGGTGAATGAAACGCCTTCCGCCTTCAAATAGCGGTCATCTGTGCAGATGAGCGTCGCGAGTTGCGCCCCGGAGGAATGGCCGCCCACCAGCACGCGCTGCGGATCGCCACCATGCTCAGCGATATGCTGGTGCATCCAGCCAAAGGCCTTCGCCACATCACGGACGAGCACATCCATCGTCACCTCCGGCAGTAGGCGGTGATTGATCGCCACAAACACAAAACCCTTCTTCGTGAACCACGCGGGCTTCTCCTGCACGTTCGCTTTGTCCCCCGTCTGCCAGCCGCCGCCGTGAATCCAGAACACCACCGGTAGGTTCTTCGCGTTCGCTGGCGTGTAAATATCCAGCACATGCCTGGCGTGACCGTTTTCGACATAAGGGATGCTGCGCTTCATTTCCTGAGCGAAGCAGGAAACGGCAAGGAGGAAAGTGGCGGCAAGAGTGTGGAACTTCATGGTGGTGGCTACCAACGCATGGTGCCGGGTAATTCACTCGTTTCCCATCTGGCGCAGTGGCGATTCCATTGTAGCAATGAGAACGATGAAATTCTCGTTTGCTCTCTGGCTTGTTGTTCCGCTGGTGCTTGCCTCCTGCACGGTGGGGCCCAATTTTGCTCTGCCGGATCTCGTGATGCCTGCGAATTGGAAAGCTGGCAAATCAGTCAGCGTGAGCGATCTGCCGATGCCGGGTGAATGGTGGCGGCTGTATGGATCGAGTGAGTTGAATCGCCTCGTGGCGCAATCGCTGGTGGGCAATCAGGAACTGCGGGGTGCGCTGGCACGCGTGGAGACGGCGCGAGCGCTCATCGGCGTGCAGCAGGCGGATTGGTTTCCGCAGTTGAGCATGAACAACGGAATGAACTACGAGCGGCTCTCGCAGACTTCCTTTGGCGCGAATTTGCCGCCGGGCATCCAGCTTCCCTCGATCCAGCGGCGGCGTTTTCAAAACCTCTTCGAGATGGGATGGGAGATTGATCTTTGGGGTCGCGTGAGACGCGGTGTGGAAGGGGCCAAGGCCAGCGAGGCGGCTGCGGCGGAGATGCTGGCGGCGCAGCGGCTGAGCCTAGCGGCAGAGGTGGCGAGGTTGTACTTCCTGGCGCACTCGATGGAGAAGCAGATCGCGGTGGTCAATGAGACGCTCGAATGGCGGCAGGAGGCGATGAAGCTTCAAGAATCCCGCTTCAAAGGTGGGCTGGCGAATGAAATGGATGTCTCGCGTGCCCGCACGGAGCTGGAGCTGGCTCGCAATGATCTGGCCTCGCTCGAAAGGCAGCGTGGCAATGCGGAGAATGCGCTCGCAGTCGTGTGCGGGCAGATTCCGAGTACCTTCCGCATCGCTCGCAGCGCGGCTTTGCCTTCGCCGCCGCGTGTGCCGGGTGGCATGCCTTCCACACTGCTCCAGCGTCGGCCGGATATCCGTGCGGCGGAGCAAAAGATGCGTGAGGCGAATGCGCAGATCGGTGTGGCACAGGCCTCGTTTTTCCCTGCGTTCAAGATCGGCGGCACCGGCGGCCTGGAGAGCATCGGCACGGTGGACTTTCTCGATGCGAAGAGCCGCACGCTCACCATCGGCCCGAGCATGACGCTGCCCATTTTCCAAGGCGGCAGGCTCAAGGCGAACCTCGCGGCGAGCAGGGCACGCTATGACGAGACGCTGGCGGCGTATCGCCAAAGCATCTTGACCGCCATTCGCGAGGTGGAGGACAGCATGCTGGATGCTCAGGGCTATGCACGGCAGTCCGCCGCTCTGAATGCGGCCATCGCGGCGGCGCAGGAAACGCAGCGCCTCGCCGAGCTGCGCTATCAAAAAGGTCTCGCGAGCTATTTTGAGGTCGTGGATGCCAATCGCACGGTTTTGAATGCGAAACTGCTCGCTGCCCAGATCGACGGCCAGAGACTCGTGGCGAGCGTGGCGATGCTGAAGGCACTCGGGGGAGGTTGGAAGTAAGTCCGTCTCAGCGACGGCGCACGGCTTTCCGAGCTGTCGTCACGCGGGCTTTGACCTTGCGAGTGCGGGGAATGACAGGCGCGGCAGCTATCACTTCGCCAGTGGCGGCTAGGCGGAGCAGGCGCAGCTCTTTTTCGACCTCAGCGAGGCGGCGGGAGGTGGCTTCGAGCTTCCGCACGACGAGACGAGCGACGAATTCGTAGAGCGAGGCATGGAAATCGGGATCTTCCTCACGCGGGTGGATGTCCTGAAGGAATTTCTGGTCCACGGCGAGGCACACAGCCCTCGTGGAGGCAATGACGGAGGCGAGGCGCTTGTCCTGGTTCACCAGCGCTAACTCGCCAAAAACCTCGCCGGAGCGGGCGATGGTGGCGACGCGTTTATCGCCGACGCGGACTTCGAGCTCGCCACTGAGGAGGATGTAGATGCGGGAGTCGATGCTGCCCTCTTTGATGATGACATCTCCAGGCTCACACTGGAGGAGGCTGGAAGAGTTGAGGACCTCATCGAGCTGCTCCTCGTTAAAGCTGGCCAAGGCGGGCACCGTCTTCACAGGTGATCCCTGCTTGGAGTCATGGATATAGGCGAATTCTTTCATTTCTAGGGTGATTGTGTCAGGATGAGGGGATCTCCGACAAGCGAAAACTGGTTCATTTTGTGGTGCCCCGCACGGCAGCATCGTAGGCAGGCCAGAATGCGGCGGGAGGCTGCAAGTCCTTGCTGCCTTCATCGAAGCGGGTGCCTATTTCATTCAAAGGCAGTTCGCGTGCCACCTCAATGCCTGCGGTGATGTTGGCTGGCGTGAAAACAAGGCGGGTAAGCTGCATGCCCTTCAACGGTGACAGATCCGTGACCGGCGTCTCGGCGATGTGGAGACGCTGCAAGGCGGTGCCAGCGAGCGGGGTGAGATTTTTCACCTTCGTGCGGTGCAGGGTGAGGCTGATGAGCGGCACCGTCTTCAGCGCGGAGATGTCTTCCACCGGGCAGCCGGTGAGCCAGAGCATCTGGATGGGGCTCTTGGCGATGCCGGAAATGTCGCCGATGGGGCACTCGACGGCATTGAGCTCAACGAGCGGCATGCCTTCGAGGGCGCTGAGATCACGCACGGGGGTGCGGGAGAGATAGAGCTTTTCCAGCGGCATGCCACGAATGGGCGAGAGGTCCTGCACCTGGGTGTTTTCGAGGTAGAGCTCAACGAGCTTTTTACCCTGAAGCGGCCTCAAATCGGTGACCGGTGTGTCGCTGAGGTCGAGGGCGAGAGGCTCGATGTGCTGCAAAAACTTCACATTGGTGATTTTGGCTCCGCGGAGGCTCAGGGCCATGACTTTGCCCTCCTGGATGTTGAACTCACCATTCCCCTCATAGCCTTGATTGTGATACTTCACCTCGGTGTGCATCATCTCAGGCGTCCAGTAGATCTTTTTGGGCTCGTCCTTGGCAGGGGGAGCGGGAGTCGCGGCTGGAGCGGCCGCAAGTTTTTCGGCAGGGGCGGGTAGCACGGGAGCCGGAGCCGCGACAGGCTTTTCGGCGGCGGGTGCCGGCACGGCGGCCTGCGGCTTGGCGGCCTCATCACCGCACGAGGTCAAAAGGCTGGCGATGAGGGCAAAAGCGAGTGCGTGGTTGGATTTCACGCCACCGGGCATGCCGGATTTCTCCAGGAGATGCAAGCATGAAGTGAGGATGAAGCGTAAAGACGACCGAGGCCGCGCTCACTTACTTCCCGGCATCCTCTTTGCGCTCCACTTTGATCGTGGGCACCTTGTCCGTGATCTTCTGCACTAAGTCGGTGATGAAATTGCCATTCATCTCCTTCATGTGGCGCAGTGAGAGACCCACGATGAAGGCGCAGATGAAGAGGCCGATCACGATGGCGGCGGTCATGCAGCCGGAGCCGGTGGTATCAGGATACTCGCCGGGCGTGCCACGGCTGTAGGCGCGGCGCACAGGGCTCAGCGGAGCGCGGGCGACGGCTTTTGGCGGTGAGGGCGGTTCGATGATCTGCTTTTCGGGAGCGGCCAGGGCCACGACTTTTTTCACTGGCTGGGAGACGGGTGCTTTTGTCTTGATCTGATCCTGGCTCGGAGGTTCACCCGCATAAAAAACGGCCTGCACATCACCGAAGCCGATGCGGTCACCGTCCTTGAGCTTGGCCTCTTCCACTGCCGCGCCGTTGACGCGGGTGCCATTGCTCGAGCCGAGATCCTGAACGAAAAAATCACTGCCGACCTGCTTGATGGTGGCGTGCCGTCCGGAGGAGGAGGGGCAGGTAAGCACCACATCACTCTCCGGGTGGCGTCCGATGGAGGTGGTCTCGCTTTCGAGGCGTTGGACCTTGATGGAGTCATCCTCCATATAAAATACGACGGCGGCCATAAGAGCAAAAAGGGAGTGGGATGAATGAAAATCGAAGACAGGTGGCAGGAGTTCCACGCGCGGCGAGAAAGAATCTTGGGATTTTCGGGATGCAAGGACGGTGTTCGCGTGTGAAGGTGATTTCCCGCGCCGTTTCTTGAACGGCAAAATACCGCGTCTGCCTTCCATGAAGCCTTTCATCACCACTTTGGTCCGCTCCCTGGCACTCTGCGCCGCTCTGTGGC
>JBEIGR010000418.1:0-5378 GCA_040381795.1 Verrucomicrobiaceae bacterium
ACGAGGGCCACGGTGCCTTTGTCCTCGGAGAAGCAGATCAAATGGCCGTCGGCGGAGGTCACGGAGCCTTTGCCGATGCCTTTGTCCTGCCAGACGATCTCGCCGGTCTTGAAGTCCTGGCAGGTCCAGCCGCCTTTATCGCTGTGGCCGTAGAGTTTGCCGTCGATGAGAATCACGCCGCCGTGGTGGTTCACCATGTTCGTGTTGGCATACACATCGACCGCGTTGCCGCCGTCGATCTTGATGGATTTACAGCCCACGCCGTAACCCGCAGCGACATAGATCTGGCCGCCGCTGTGGATGGAGGTGGGGATGACGGCGGTCTTGCCGGGGAACTCGCTCTTCCACAGCACTTTGCCCTCTTTGGAAACGCCGAGGATGGTGTTCATGAGGAGCTGCACATACTGGCGCTGGCCGCTGATCTCGGCGGGGATGATGGAGGAATACTGAGCGTTCTCGGTGACATCGGTGGTCTGCCATTTCACGGCACCGTTCTTCACGTCGAGCGCGGCGATGGCTCCTTTTGAGCCACCAGGCGTCACGAGGACGAGATCGCCATCCACGAGCGGGGATTCGGTGTAGCCCCAGCTTTGCAATTTGCCGCCGAGATCCTTTTGAAGGCTCACGCTCCATTCTTTTTTGCCGCTGGCGGCATCGGCGCAGACGAGGTCGCCCTGCCCAGCGATGGCGAAGACTTTGCCACCGGCCACGGTGGGCGTGCTGCGGGGGCCATCACCCCAGCCATTTTTATAAAGAGGGCCCACAGTGAGGTCCCAGAGCTTCTTGCCAGTGGCGGCGTCAAAGCAGAGGAGCTTCTCCTCGGCATCGAAAAGGCCCATCGTGTAAAGTTTGCCACCGACGACGGCAAAGCCTGCATAGCCAAGGCCACCCTCTTCGTTCACCCAGGCTCGCTTCGGACCTTCCGAAGGCCACTTTTTGAGCAGGCCGGTCTCCGAGGAAATATCATCGCGATTCGGGCCGCGCCATTGTGGCCAATCGCCCGCAGCGGAGCCTCCGCTGCTGCCGCCGACTCCAAGGACCGCCTGATCTTCCTTGCTGAGGCTGGCCACGGGCAAGGAGATCGTGGTGCCGTTTTCACGCTTCAGGGTGACTTTGCCGTTCTGCACGCTGACGAGTTCGGCTTTGATTTCGTGAGCACCGGAGGCGTCCTTCCAGGTGCGGATTTCAGCACGGGCGATGCCGGCGGCGGTAAGGAGGGCGAGGAGGAGAAGACTGGCTTTCATGGTGGGTAAAGGTGGCGCGGGAAAAACGCTCGCTGAAAGGGTGTTCTTAGAGCGACAAGGCCGGAAGCTATCAAACTTCGACGGTTTCGCGCAATCCCAATCCTCGCGGCCCCATCATGAAAGCGTGAAATTTCACCGGTCGCCGCCCGTTGCACGCTGCTCACCATGACTTTTACCCGCCGACTCCTTCTCAAGATCGCTCCGTTTCTCTTTGTGCGCGGCTCAGCAAGCGCCGTGGACGCGCCGCAGCCGTTTGGAGCGGAGTTTCCGAATCTCGAATCGCTCACGACGGGCGAGTGGTGGACGAAGGCTGCCGGTGCGGCGGCGCAGAACGAGAAAAAGAAGGCGAAGGGCAAAGGCAAGGGCGGTGGTGGTGCCACGCCGCCGCCGTCGATGGATGTGCCGCGGGATGAGGTGGTATGCTTTGCCTATTACACGCAGCAAAATGGCGTGCTGAAGATGAGCGCGCAGCTTTTCCCGCTGAAACCGGGCGAGGAGCGTGTGGCGCGGCTCGAATTGAAACAGGAGAACGGCGAGTGGAAGGAAGTCGCGAAGGGCGAGGTGCATTATCCGGGCTGGGACGCGCATTTCCGCGTGGAGAGCTGGGATGGCTCGAAGAACGTGGCCTATCGCGTGCGCCATGGTGAGAAGGCGATGTTTGAAGGCCTGATCCGCCGAGATCCGGTGGAGGAGAACCAGATCGTCATCGCCAACATGAGTTGCAACTCCAGCCGCACGATCGGGCCGCGCACGGAGATCATCGAGAACCTGCGAGCGCAGGACCCGGACGTGCTGTTTTTCGGCGGCGACCAGACCTATCGCCACACGGAGCACACGGCGGGCTGGATCGAGTTTGGCCTCCAATTCCGCGACATCATCCGCGACCGCCCGACGGTGTGCATTCCCGATGATCACGATGTCGGTCACGGCAATCTCTGGGGCGAAGCCGGTGGCCAGTCCAAGATCAGCGGCGATGCGGACGGCGGTTATCGTTACCCCGTGGCGTATGTGAACCAGGTGCAGCGTCAGCAGAGCTGGCACCTGCCGGATGGTTGGGACCCGAAGCCCGTGGATCGCGACATCACCGTCTATTTCACGCGCATGATCGTCGGTGGCGTCGATTTCGCCATTTTGGAGGATCGGAAGTTCAAAACCGGCCCCGCAGGCACGATCCCGCAGATGGGGCCGCGTCCGGATCACATCAACGATCCCTCGTATGATCCGAAAAGCATCGATTTGCCCGGTTTGGAGCTTTTGGGCAAACGACAGGAAAAATTCCTCCACGACTGGTCGCAGGACTACAGCGGCGGCGTGGTGATGAAGTGCGTTTTGTCCGCCACGGCCTTCTGCGGAGCCGTTCACATGCACGGTGGCCGCGATCAGCGTTTGCTCGCCGACCTCGATTGCAACGGTTGGCCGCAGGCAGGCCGAAATCGCGCCCTGCGCGAGATTCGCCGTGCGTGGGCTCCGCATCTCTGCGGCGATCAGCATCTCGCGGTCGTCGTGAAGCATGGCATCGATGAGTTTGGCGATGCGCCCTACAGTTTCACCAGTCCCGCCATCGTGAACACGATCTACGGCCGCTGGTGGCATCCGCTCGATGAAAAGCCCGGCCCGAATCCCGTGCTGAACAGCCCGCTGCCGTGGACTGGCGACTTCAAAGACGGCCTCGGCAATCCGATCAGCATGCTCGCCTACGCGAATCCCGAGGACATCCAGGACGAGAAAAAGCGCGCGGATGGCTACGGCCTCATCCGCTTCGATAAAACGACGCGCAAGATCACCTTCGAATGCTGGCCGCGCTTCTCAAAGGTAGCTGATGGTGACAAAGCCCAATTCCCCGGCTGGCCCATCACCATCGAGCAAGACGCCAACGACGGCCGCAAGGTCCACGCGCACCTTACCGAGGTGAAACTCGACGGCGTCGCACATCCGGTCGTGCAGGTCATCGCGGATGCCACGGGCGAGATTCTATACACCGTGCGTTCCAAAACCGAGAGCTTCAAACCACGTGTCTATGCGCCAGGCAAGTACACCGTCAAAGCAGGCAAGGACAAGCCGGACGCAGTGATCGCGAGCGGAATCCAAGTGTAGTTACCTCGCGCCACACACCTCACAGTCTGCCCGTTTCGGCAGGCGGACTTTGCGGAACTGCATGGTGTCGAGATTCATCGAGAGCAGTTCGCCATGCAGCGTGGTGCCGATGCCGGTGATGAGCTTGATGACCTCCATCGCGCCGATGCAGGCGGCGGCGCCGGAGACCGCACCGAAGACGGGAAACTGGCGTTTCCACGTCGGCGGCACTTCGGGGATGTAACAGGCGAGACAGCCGGTTTTTCCCGGCACAAAGGTGGTGACGCTGGCCTCCAGGGTGTGCATCGCGCATTCGACCATCGGCTTGCCAGCTCGAAACGCGGCGGCGTTGAGGGCGAGACGTTCCTGAAACATCGGCGCGGCATCGACGACGATGTCGGCTTGAGCAACGAGGGCATCGGCATTCGCTTCGCTGGCGTTTTCAGGCACGCCGATGATGTCGCAGCGTGGATTGAGGTCCTTCAACCGGCGCACGATGGAGTCGATGCGGAGCTTGCCGATGTGATCGTGGGTTTGCAGGAGCTGACGATTGAGGTCGGAGGGCTGCAAAACACCGCCGTGGGCCAGGATGAGCTTGCCGACACCGGCGGCGGCGAGTTCGAGTGCCACGAGTCCGCCGAGGCCACCGACACGCGAGACAACCACACTGGCGTTCTTGAGCTTGAGCTGGCCTTCCTCGCCCATGCCGGGCACCCACATCTGCCATTCGTAGATGGCGCATTCTTCAGCGGTGAGGGACATCAGCGTTTCAAGGTGTGCAGGATGTTCGTCATGAGACCGCCGGGCCTTTCATCGGGCGGCGGGCTCTTTTGCATCGCCGTGGTGATGATGCGCTCGGCATGAGTCACGGGCAGCGAATAGTGCCCATCATGCTCGGAGAGATGGGCGGTGGCATGCGGGATGAGGGAGGCAAGACGCTGGGTGTAGGTCCAGTCGATGTTCCGGTCTTGTTTGCCATGCCAAAAGTGAATCGGCACGGTGATTCGGCTGACCTCGAAACCCCATTCACTGAGATAGATGTCCGCGTCGGCGATGACATCGGCAGCTGGGCGTTCGAGAGCACCGAGCGTGGCCTCGCAGACGACCTTGAAGACCTTCGGATCACTCAAAACGCGGCAATCTTCCGCACCGAGCATTTCGAGCAAAACGCGATGCATGAGGCAGCCAGGCTTCATCCTGGCAATGACAGCGCCGAGCTTCAAAATACCACCGAGCACGGTGGGTAGCAGTTTGCGGAGCTGGATAAGCAGGCGGTAGATCCAGAACATCTCGCGATCTCCAAGGAACTTCAGCGGCGGTGCTCCGCAGATGATGGAGGCGGAAAGAAGGCGTTTCGGCATCAGCAATGCCGTAGCGAGCACATACGGTCCTCCGCCGGACCAGGCGATGACATGCCAGTTATCCGCGCCGACATGCGCGGCGAGCTCCGTGAGCGTCTGCTGCCAGTCTGCCAATGTGCGTCCGGGCTGTGGATCAGACAAACCGATGCCGGGACGATCCGGACAGATAAGGCGCATGCCGTGTTTCTTCGCCAGATCATCAAAGAGGCTGCCTTGCAGGCGGGACGAAGGCCAGCCGTGGAAGTAAAACGCCACCTCGCCACGCGGGTCCCCATACTCGGCATAGCCGAGCCGAAGACCGTTGGAGAGCGTGATGACATGATCCATGCGCGTGAGCCGGGAGAAAGGAGCCGCAGAGGCGCTTGTCAACGCTGCGGCGCGGCCAGATCACGCTCGCCGAGCAGTTTGGAGCCATGCGGAACACCGCGGGCCAGACGCAGGCCGAACTGCTTCACCGCGTGCTCCTGCAGGTGAGCCATGGCTTCATCGATGGAATCCGTCCATTTGATCAAATCGAGGTCCTCGGGGCTGATCGTGCCGCCGGCGAGCATCGCATCGATGAACTTCCGCATCTCTCCCCAGAACTCGGAGCCCATGACGACGATCGGGAAGTTCCGGATCTTCTTCGTCTGGATGAGTGTGAGCGCCTCAAACATCTCGTCCAGCGTGCCAAAGCCGCCGGGCATGATGATGAAGCCGT
>JBEIGR010000419.1:0-5376 GCA_040381795.1 Verrucomicrobiaceae bacterium
CGCCAGCGGGCCACCCTCGATCTCATCCAGCAGATGAATGCCGCGCATCAGGCGCAACGCCCCGCCGACAGCGTGCTCGATGCCCGCATCAAGGCCTACGAACTGGCCTTTCGCATGCAAAGCGCCGCGCCTGACGTGGTGGACCTTTCTCGCGAAACGGAGGCCACGAAGCGTCTCTATGGCATCGACGAACCCAAGACGAGCGAGTTCGGCACGCGCTGCCTGCTGGCCCGTCGGATGATCGAGCGCGGCGTGCGTTTTGTGCAGATCTACTCGGGCGACACGAATGGCTGGGACGCTCACGAGGATGTGTTGAAGAATCACACCGACTACGCCGCCCGCACCGACAAGCCCGTGGCCGGTTTGATCCGCGATTTGAAGCAGCGCGGCCTTTTGGAGGACACGCTCGTCATCTGGGGCGGTGAATTCGGCCGCATGCCGATGAGCGAAAAAGGCGTGGGCCGCGATCACAATCCCTGGGGCTTCACCACGGTGCTTTTTGGTGCCGGTGTGAAGCACGGGCACATTCATGGAGCCACCGATGAGTTCGGCCTTCGGGCCGCGGTGGACAAAGTGCACGTTCACGACCTTCACGCGACGATTCTGCATCTCATGGGCCTCGATCACGACCGGCTGACCTTCAAGCACAATGGCCTCGATGAGAAGCTCACGGGCGTGGGTGAGTCCCATGTCGTGAAAGGCATTCTGAGCTGAATCGAGTCATGAACACGCATACGATCGAGAAACTAGGCTACACTACGATGGGCCTCATCATGGGCGTGTTCTTCGTTTGGATCGCTTGGAAGGCTCCTAATTGGGCATATCGCCCCGATTCGAGCAATGTGCAGTTGTTCGGAAGGTGTGTGATGAGAATCTGTCACGGCACACTCGGTTTGATCTCGATTGCGTTAAGTATCCTGATGTGGTGGACCTGGTGATCTATCCTTCGACCAAGTTCTCGCGACCTGAATATGAAAAAGACACCTCGTTCGATGGCCGTGCTTCGGTTTCATCTACTCCCGGTCGTTTGTTTGGCACTGACCGCACAAGCCACCCACGCCGCGGCCATTCGTGCCTCGAATGATCCGGTGAAGGACGAACGGCCGATCACCGCGAAGGACCGGGAGCACTGGGCATGGAAACCCCTCATGAAAGTGGATGCCACCGACCTTGATGCGGTCGTGGCCATGAAAACGCCCATCGAGAAGGAAGCCGATGCCGCCACGCTCATCCGCCGCGTGACCTTTGACCTCACGGGGCTACCGCCTTCGGCGTCCGATTTGTCAGACCTGTCCGATTGGTCCGACAAAAAGTATGAAGCGCTCGTCAGCCGTCTTTTGGAATCGTCCCGCTATGGCGAGCATTGGGCGCAGTGGTGGCTGGATCTCGCCCGGTTCGCGGAGTCAGATGGGTTTGAGTATGATGAAGAGCGGAGCCGGGCCTGGCAGTATCGAGACTGGGTGATCGAGGCGTTGAACAAGGACCTGCCGTTCGATCAATTTGTGCAGCAGCAGATCGCGGGAGATTTGATGGGCGTTGAGGCTGCCACCGGCTTCCTCCTCGCCGGGCCGGACATGCCGGACGTGAACAACCAGATCGAGCGTCGCCACATCTTCCTCAACGACATGACGGCCACCGTCGGCACCGTGTGCCTCGGGCTTACCTTCGGATGTGCGCAGTGCCACGAGCATCCGTATGACCCGATCAGCCAGGCGGACTTTTACCGCCTGCGGGCCTTTTTCGACAACACGGTGCTGCCGAAGGAACGCAAGCAGATCGGCCCCATGGTGCGTGTCTTCCACGAAGGCGTGCCCGCCAGCGTCGTCTTTGTGCGAGGCGAATCGAAACGCCCCGGACCCGCCGTGGAGCCCGCCTTTCCTCGCGTCGGCCTCACGAAGCCCGCCGAGGCCTCCAAGCCGGACCGGCTGGCTTTGGCGAAATGGATCACGAGCGGTGAAAACGTGCTTTTCCTCCGCTCGATGGCCAATCGCCTTTGGCAGCAGCACTTTGGCAAACCGCTGGCCGGCAATCCCGGCGATCTCGGGCATCAAGGCGAGGCTCCAACGCATCCCGAGCTGCTCGATTGGCTCGCTGCCGAGCTTCCGCGACAAAACTGGAGCCTCAAACGCCTCCACAAGCTCATCGTCATGTCCCGTGCCTACCGCCAGGCTGTGCCCCAGCAAAAACGCCTCACCGGCGAGATGCTGCGTGATGCGCTGCTGAGCGTGAGCGGCCAGCTCAATCTCAAAGTAGGCGGTCCCAGCGTGCGCCTGCCCTTGCCACCGGAGATCACCTCCACCCTGCTCAAGAAGCAGATCGAAGTCACGACCGATCCCACCGAGCACCGCCGCCGCAGCATTTACATCTTTGCCCGCCGCAACCTCCGCCATCCGCTCTTCGAACTCTTCGACCGCCCCGATGCCCAGGCAAGCTGCAGCCGTCGCAACGAGTCCACCACCGCCCCGCAAGCCCTCACGATGCTGAATTCCGACTTCGTGAACGAAACCGCCGCCGCCCTCGCCACCACGCTGACCTCGAAACACGGCTCCGAAGCCGACCCCATCCTCACCGAAGCCACCCGCATCTGCCTTTCCCGCCAAGCCACGCAGAACGAACTCAACGCCAGCCGCCTCTTCCTCGAAAAACAAACCGCCCTCGCCGGCAGCTTCGCCGAAGCCGTGCGGGACTACTGCCTCGCCCTGCTGAACTCGAACACCTTTGTGTTCGTGGATTGATCGGCAGGGAGATTCCAAAGCTGCCCACTGTCCGTGATGTTTAATCCATATCGGCCAACAAGTTAAGCTAACGCTGCGGGTCAGTGACCCCACGCCCGTGATGTCCGGAATGAAACCGAGACGCAATCGCGGAGTTCAGTGCATCCGGTTTGTTCTGCGCGGCCTTTTCAGTTGTTGGTGATCTTCACGCAAACAGCTCTTCGTTTGGATCGATCTTCAGGGCTTCAGCTCGCAGTTGCGCAATGTCGGTGGGGCTCCCAGTAAGCTTCGGTCCAAAAAACGTCTCCTGGATGAGGAACAACTCGTGCTCTCCCCTGACGAGTCGGGAGACGTGAAGATCAGATGCCCAGAATTGATCGTCAACAACCCACCCGAGCTGCCTTGCCGCACGAGCTACGTGGTCAAGCGCCCGCTCGGTGACCTCAACTTCGATCTCTTTGTTAAGAGCGAAAAATCTGTCTTCCCATTTATTCATCGCGTATTCGCAGACTATTGAAGATCATTCACAGATCATCAGGTTTGTCAGTGGCTTTATATCGGACGGATTTGCGGGAATCCTATGGGTTGAAGCATGTATGGGTGTCGGTTTACGCTCCTAGGTTGGAGAGTGGTAACGAAAATGTGTCTTGGCGCCAACATAGGAGGGCAAATCCGATGGGTGAATCTTCCAAACCCTGAGCCCAGCCTTGAGTGAAGCGGTACTTAAAGGTTCAACGGGAGCGATACGGCGAAGCAATGTCGTCCTCGTTGAGGTTTTCATCACGACCCACAGAGGGGCAGGTCTTTCTCCAGAAGCAGGCTCGCGCGGCGCGAATGCTGTGCGATGAATGGCCGCCCCATGTCCGACCATCCGCTGCTGCGCCGACTGCCGAAATCCACTGACTGCTCCAACGACGAGCTGCTGGCGGCATTTCTTGATTATGTGGCGGAGAAGAAGCTGGAACTCTATCCAGCCCAGGAAGAGGCCATTTTGGAGTTGTTTGATGATCGCAATGTCATCCTCAACACGCCTACCGGCTCGGGAAAATCGCTGGTGGCATTGGCGATGCATTTCCGCTCGCTCGCGAAGGGGCGGCGATCCGTGTACACCTGTCCGATCAAGGCGCTGGTGAATGAGAAGTTCCTGGCGCTATGCCGCGACTTTGGCCCCGACAATGTCGGTATGGCCACGGGCGATGCGACGGTGAATCGCAAGGCACCGATCCTTTGCTGCACGGCGGAGATTCTCGCCAATTACGCCCTTCGCGATGGTGCGGAGGCTCCGTTCCGCGAGGTGATCATGGACGAGTTTCATTACTACTCGGACAAAGAACGTGGAGTGGCCTGGCAGGTGCCGCTGCTCACCATGAGCAAGTCGCGTTTCCTGCTGATGTCGGCCACGATGGGTGGTTCGGCGTTCTTCAAAGAGGGACTCACGCAGTTGACGAAAGCGGAGACGACCATCGTGGCGTCGTATGAGCGTCCGGTGCCGCTGGAGTTCAGTTATGTGCAAACAGGCGTCGATGTTACGCTGCAAGAGCTGGTGGAGGCAAACAAGGCTCCCGTTTATCTCGTCCACTTCACGCAGAATGAGGCCGCGCAGGCGGCACAGGACCTCATGAGCCTGAATTTCTGCTCAACAGCCGAAAAGGCCTCCATCAAGGAGCTGATGGCCGGGGCGAAATTCACCAGTCCGTATGGCAAGGAGGTGAAAAAATACCTGAGCCATGGCGTGGGCATTCATCATGCCGGTTTGCTGCCGAAGTATCGCGTGCTGGTCGAGAAGCTGGCGCAACGTGGCCTGCTGAAAGTGATCTGCGGCACGGACACGCTCGGCGTCGGTGTGAACGTGCCGATTCGCACGGTGCTGCTCACGCGACTCAGCAAATACAGCGGTGAAAAGGTCGCCACACTCACGGCGCGTGATTTTCACCAGATCACCGGTCGTGCAGGCCGTCGCGGCTATGATGATGTGGGTTACGTCGTGTGCCAGGCACCGGAGCACATCATTGAAAATGCCAAGATGGAAGCCAAGGCTGCGGGTGATGTGAAGAAGCTGCGCAAGATGGTCAAAAAGAAGCCACCGGAAGGTTTTGTCGGTTGGAATGAAGACACCTTCAAAAAGCTTCAATCCGCCTCGCCAGAGCCGCTGGTGTCGCGTTTTCAAGTTTCGCACGGCATGCTGCTTCAGGTGCTGAGTCGCGCGGGAGACAGTTGCGCGGCCATGCGGCAGCTCATCGCCAGTTCGCATGAGACGGCGAACGCGAAGACGCAGCACGAGAAGCGTGCGTGGCAGCTTTTTCGGGCGCTGGTGCAGCGAAAGATCGTGGAGGTCATCCCGCCCGCGAAACGCGGAGCCAATCAAACCAAGCTCCAGCTCAATGTGGAGCTGCAGGACGACTTTTCGCTTAATCACACGCTCTCGCTTTATCTCATCGACACGCTGGCGCTGATCGATCCCGCCTCCGCGACCTACGCGGTAGATGTGATGACGCTGTGCGAGTCCATCCTCGAAAACCCCGACGTCATTCTGCGTCGCCAGCTCAGCAAAGTGAAAGACGAAGCCATGGCGGCGATGAAGAACGAAGGCGTGCCTTATGAGGAACGCATCGCCAAGCTGGAGGAACTGGAATACCCGAAACCCAGCCGCGACTTCATTTAC
>JBEIGR010000420.1:0-5368 GCA_040381795.1 Verrucomicrobiaceae bacterium
GAATCCCATTCGGTGAAAACGGCGTATGGCACGCAGCATTCGCAGTCAATCCGCCGGGGCTTATTACCATGTCATGGCTCGGGGAAACCGACGTGAGGACATCTTTCACGATGATGATGACCGGCGATTCTTCCTTCACACGCTGAGCCAGGCATGTGAGATGACGGGTTGGCGGGTGCATGCATGGGTATTGATGAGCAATCATTACCATCTCTTTCTCCAAACTCCCGAGCTGAACCTTGTGGCGGGGATGTCCTGGCTTGCAAAACACCCTTACCCGCCGCTACAACGTGCGGCACCGGAAGTGGGTCGGTTGTTTGGCGATCGCTATAAGGCGGTCGTGTTGGAGGAAGAGGAGGATTGCTGCGCCCTCTGACCTTTGACCTTTGGCGGTGGCTGCCATGCCATTCCGCCTCAGACCGGCACGGTCATGGTAAACGTGGTGGCGAGGCCGGGCTGGCTGGTGGCGGTGATGGTGCCGCGGTGGGCTTCGACGGCGCGTTTGACGATGCTGAGGCCGAGGCCGGTGCCTTTGACGGCGCTGCTGTGATGCTTATCTCCCCGGAAGAAGCGTTTGAAGACGAAGGGTAGGTCGTGCGCAGGGATGCCGGTGCCGTTGTCGCTGACTTTGAGGACGCATTCGTTGCCGCTCCACTGGCCGGAAAGGGTGATGACGAGGCCGGGCTGGAGGTTCTCTTTGAGGGCGTTTTCGATGAGGTTGGTGAAGATCTGGTCCCAGTAGAAGCGGTCGCCTTGGAGAAGGCCGTTTTTCTTGGGGAAATCGAGCACGAAGCGGGTGTCTCGCTTTTCATGCATGGGGGCGAGGTGATCGATGGCGTCCTGGACGCACTGGCGGACCTCGAAGGGCTCGGAGTTCAAGGGGGTGGTGGCGTCTTCGAGGCGGGAGATGCAGAGCATGTCCTCGGTGAGGCGGGCGAGGCGTTTGCCGTGCTTCTCCATGGTATCGAGGCAGCGGGGGAGCAGGGCGGGGGCGTCCCGCAGGGTCTCGATGTAGCCATTGATGATGGTGAGCGGGGTGCGCAGCTCGTGGGAGGCATTGGCGATGAAGTCCCGGCGGATCTGCTCGGTGAGGGCGGTCTCGGTGACATCCTGCACCATGAGCCAAGCGGAGCCGACGCGGGAATTCGAGATGGGGGCGGCTTCGATGATGAAGTAGCGCCCGCTGAGATTGGCGGCGGTGCCTGTTTTGCTGGAGAACATCTGCACCTGCCGGGTGATCCGCCGCTGCTCTTGGATGGCCTGCTGGACGAGGGCGGTGAGCTGGTGATCCCGCAGCTCTTCGATCAAACTGCGGCCGGTTTGCACGGCGGGGCGCTGGAGCATGGCGGCGAGCGGCTGATTCGCAAAGAGGATGCGCATCTCGGCATCGACGATGACGACGCCCTGGCGGATCTCATTGAGGATGGCTTCGAAGAACTCGTGCAGGCCACGCTCTCTGGGGAGCTGATCGGCGGCGATGCGGGCGGTGGTGACCTCCTGGACGAGGCGGTGGGCCTCGGTGTGCTTGATGCCGATGGCGGCGACGACATCGGCGAGCCATTTTTCATGGCGGTGGCGCTGCCTCCACCAGGCGAACCAGGTGAGGATCAGGATGAGGAGAAGGAGGAGGCTGAAGCCGGACATCTGAAATCAGGGAGCCGATGTCTTGACCGGGGCCGCCTCTTCATCAATCTTGAATTGAAACCCGGTGCCGCGGACGGTGATGATGCATTTCCCCTCTTCGCCGAGCTTTTCGCGGAGGCGCTTCACATGGGTATCGAGCGTGCGAGTGGCCACATCCCCGTTGTAGCCCCAAACCTCGCGGAGGAGATCGGCGCGGGTGTGGACGGCATCATCGTTTTCCATGAGGGTGGTGAGCAGCTTGAACTCGGTGGTGGTGAGATCGAGCGGCTGGCCGTGGAGGAAGAGCTTCAAATTCCGGCGGTCGAGGGAGAAGGGCCCACGGCGCATCTCAGAGACGAGGACGACCTTTTTCGTGCGGCGCAGGATGGCGCTGATGCGCAGGAAGAGCTCGCGGGGAGAAAAGGGCTTGGTGAGGTAATCATCGGCACCGCTCTCCAGCCCGGCGATTTTATCGGTGACTTGGGATTTGGCGGTGAGGATGATGACGGGGATGCTGGCGGTGCGGGTATCGGCGCGGAGGCGCTTGAAGACGTTGAGGCCATCAATGCCAGGGAGCATGAGATCGAGGATGATGATATCCGGCTGCTGCTCGATGGCGGCTGGGACGACCTGGAGGCCATTGCCGATGGTCACACTTTCATGGCCCTCGCGGGCGAGATGCATGGAAATCATCTCGGCGATGTCCGCCTCGTCTTCGACTATCATGATCTTGCTCATCTGCTGAGCGAATGCGGCGGAAGGGATCATGCGGCAAAGGGTGTTTCGTGACGAAGTCGTTGCGAAGAGGTGACTGGTCAAGGTTCACACCTTCGAAACGAGGTCTTTCTGAGCTGGGGAGAGCTACGGGCGCATCGTTTTCGTCACACAAGCCGCTTGGAAAGCAGCCCGGCGTGTTGTTTTCTGCCCGGATGCGAATCTTGATCGTCACCGATACCTACCCGCCGGACATCAACGGCGTGGCGAGGTCGTTGCAGACGCTGTCGGAGGGGCTGGCGGCTCGTGGACATGCGGTGGAGGTGGCGACGACGCTGGAGGCTTCCGCTGCGGAAAGCTCGCTGCCTCGGCATGTGATGCCTTCGATGCCGCTGCCGGGCTATTCGGGCCTGCGCATCGGTTTTGCCTCAGGAAGGCAGGTTTTGGGCATCTTTGATGGTTTCAGGCCAGACGTCCTTTATGTGGCCACGGAGACGCCGCTGGGCATCGCGGCCATTCGAGCCGCCGGGAAGCGCCAGATCCCGGTGGTGAGCGGTTTTCACACGAATTTCCAATCCTACCTCGAAGACTATAACCTGCCCGGCATGGAGGCGGTGGCTTCTGGCATCCTGCGCAGCATTCACAATGCCACGAAACGCACGCTGACGCCCTCGCAGGATACGGCGGCGATGCTGACGCGGTGGGGTATTCAAAACGTGGGCGTGCTGGGGCGTGGCGTGGACATGGATCTCTTCCGCCCGGCAAGCCGCAGTGAGGAACTGCGCCGCTCCTGGGGCGCTGATGAGGGCACGCCGGTGGCGATCTACGTGGGGCGTATGGCACCGGAGAAAAATCTGCCGCTGGCGATGCGGGCGTTTGAGGCCTTTCGCGAGACACAGCCGCAGGCGAAGATGGTTTTCGTGGGGGATGGCCCCCGGCTGGAGGCGATGAAGGCGGATCATCCGCGTGCGATCTATGCGGGTGCCCGCATCGGGGCGGATCTGGCGGCACACTATGCCAGCGGGGATGTGTTTTTGTTTCCCAGCAGCAGCGAGACCTTTGGAAATGTGGTGCTGGAGGCCATGGCGAGCGGCCTGGGCGTGCTGGCCTTCGATTACGCCGCGCCACGGCTGGTGATTCGCCCTGGCGAAAACGGCTGGCTGGCTCCTTTCGGTGATGAGGATGGCTTTGTGAATCAAGCGCGGGAGATTGCCCACCGCTGGAATGATCTCGCCCTGCGAAACGCGGCCCGCCAGGCGGCGGGCGATTACGGCTGGGGGCGCGTCATCGAGCAATTTGAATCCGAACTCGCCACCGCCTGCCAGCCATGAGTGAAACTGCTCCCATCCGCGAAAAGACGAAGCTCCGCTGCAAAACGGTGATCATCTCCGATGTGCATCTCGGGATGAAGGATTGCAAAGCCCTCCAGGCAGCTCATTTCCTGCGTCACACGCTTTGCGATAAGCTCATCCTCAATGGCGACATCATCGACGCCTGGCACCTGAAGCGGCTCGGTGGCTGGAATCCAAGCCACACCGGCTTCATCCGCACGGTGCTGCGGAAGATGGAGAAAGAAAACACCCGCGTGATCTACCTCCGCGGAAACCATGACGACATTCTCGATCGCTTCATCCCCATCGAATTGGATAATCTCATCCTCACGGAGGAGCATGTGCATCCCACCGCTCGTGGGAATTACCTTCTCGTGCATGGCGATGGCTTTGATGCGGTGACGACGAATCATGCCTGGCTCGCGAAACTCGGCGGCTACGGCTACAACGCCCTTTTGCGCTTCAACCGCGTGATCGATTGGGCTCGCCAGATGATGGGCAAGGAGCCCTTCTCCCTCGCCAAATGGGCCAAAGCCAAGGTGAAAGCCAAAGTGAGTCCCATGGGCCGCTGGGAAGAGCAGGTGGTGGACCTCGCCCGCTGGCGGCAATGCGCGGGCCTCATCTGTGGGCACATCCACACGCCGACGGACAAGATGCTGGGCGATATTCATTACCTGAACTCCGGTGACTGGGTGGAATCCATGACCGCCATCATCGAGCACCTCGATGGCCGCTTTGAAGTCATCCACTATGATGACTTCTGCCAGCGCACGGGCCGCGAGCCAAAAGAGGCGATGCAGACGGAGGTATCCGCGGAAGTGGCGGCGGAGTGATGGAGTGCCGCTTCCTCAAGACTCCAATACTCCATCACTACACCCATCAACCAAACGCCCGCGCACACCGGGAGGCATGCGCGGGCGCGAAGGTGGCTAGTGGGCCGATTACTGATTGCCAATCATGAGCAGCATGGTGTCACCCTTGCGGTAGAGGCGGAGGAGCACGCTCTGCTCACTGCTTTTGGCAAGTTTGGGGGCCTCGGCGGCGCTGGGAACCATCTGGCGGTTGATGTGGGTGATGACATCACCTTCCTCCAGGCCCATGGCGGCGGCGCGGCTATCGGGATCGACCTTCGTGACGATGACACCCTGAATTTCTTTTGGGATGTCGTGGCGCTCACGAAGGGGCTGCGAGAGGTTTTGCACCATCACTCCGGTAACGAGCTCCTCGGCGACGTTCGCACCGCCTTTGCCAGCTCCGCCACGCGGGATGGAACGGCCGGGGCCGACCTCCGCGAGAGCTTCTTCAGGCAGGGCTTCGAGCGTGGCATTGACGGTCATCTTCTGTCCGTTGCGGAGGATGTCCATCGGCACGCTGGAGCCGGGTTTGAGGCTGCTGACGATGAGACGAAGGCGGCTGCTGCCATCCACTTTCTGGCCGTTGATGCCGATGACGATGTCTTCGACTTGGAGACCGGCTTTTTCCGCAGGCGATTCCGCGCCCACCTGAGTCACGAGGGCACCAGTTTGATCGCCAATGTTGTATTGCTTGGCAAACTGGGGCGTCACATCGGTGATCTGCACGCCGAGGTAGCCGCGCTGCACGGAGCCATCATCGAGGAGATCTTCGGCGATGCGCATGACCATGTTGACCGGGATGGCAAAGCCGATACCGGCGCTCATACCCGACTTGGAGAGGATGGC
>JBEIGR010000421.1:0-5360 GCA_040381795.1 Verrucomicrobiaceae bacterium
AGTCTGATTGGAACCGCCCGGTGCGGAGCCGCATGCCGGGTGGTGTGGGAGGGGTGACAGGCGCAATCCTGTCACCTCCACCCGATTAGCCCTTGTTTTTGGGTGGTTCATCTCTCTTGATTTTGAGCTTGTCGAACAACTGGTTAAGTTGAGCCTTCGTTGCGGACGAGAAAACGGGGTTGTGCTTGCTGTCCAGTTTCGACGGTCCGAAATATGACAATTGATCGCAACTGTAGCACATCAGAATGTCGATCTCACCATTGGGGGTGGATAGGCGGAAGCCATGTCGAGGCATGAAATCGCAGGCGGCGAAGCCGCCTGGTAGAATCTGATCGCGGAGAAAATCAACCCATCGGTTGGCCTGGGCGGCGTCATCAATCCTCAACTGGCCAAGGATGGGAAAATCATGAAACCTCGGCAGCTTCTCAAGTTCATCGGCCCGCTGGGTTTCATTCTGGCGAAAGTTTGGGCCATCAATGGGAAACAATGAAAACAGAGTAATCCCAGTCACTCGGGGAAGCTTTGAGCCAAGCGCAGTTCGTGCTCCGGAAAGCAAGGCTGCGAAATCGGGCTTCAATCCGGCGGCGACCTTCTTCACTCTCTCCGCCCAGGGTGTGAACTCCTTGGAAACTTCGTCGCCGGTTAGCTGTGGAGAAAGGTCTGGAACATTTAAAAGGGAAGAGCAATCAATCGCAGGCTCTCCGGCCAGGGCTGAGCACGCCAGCAACGCGAGGAGTGAATGGATGGCTGAGCGCATAGTGTCTTGGGCTAACATTGAAGATCATTCACAGATCGTGAGGTTTGTCAGCCGCTTTATATCCGACGGATGGATGGGAATATCACGGGCTGTGGGGCTCATAGGTGTCGTTTTACCCTCCTATGTTGGAGTACGGCAACAAAAACGTGGATTTACTCCAACATAGGAGGGTGAAATCCATGTGTGAATATTCCAAACCCAACCCAAGTCGTGAGTGAAGCCGCGTTTGAAGGTGCAACGCGAGCGAGCCAACGAAGCACCGTCGTCCTCTAGCTCCGCGAGAGCGCTCGGGCGTGGGGAAAGCTGCCGCAGTCCATGTGCATCTCCATTCGGGTCGCCATGCCGAAGGCGGTAGGCGCTCTGCCGTCCAGAAAGCTCTTCTTCGTGTAGAAGGGCGCTTGCAGGCTGGCGAGCTGGTGGATGGCCTGAGAATGGAGGGCGCTCTAGGCACTGTGATGGTGAGGATGTTTTTTGGCGCAGGTGGAGGCTTGAGAAGGGGCCGTGAGCCGCTACGATCTGCCACCATGCGTTTTCCAGCCTTCACCGCCCTGTTTCTTTTTTTGCTGCCTTTTTGTGCCCTGGCCGAGCTGCCGGAGGTGGTGGTGAGTCAGCTCCGAGTGGATGTGCGCAGTGCCATCATCCGGCTGGCACCGAAAGGCTACACCCCACCCGTGCAGGAGGTGGATGAGACGCTGAAACTGGTGGTGCGTGAGATGAATGCGGAGAAGGATCCCTTTGTGCTGACCCCGGAGGAGTTGGTGGCCTTCCGCAAAGATGAAACGGGCCTCAGCTACGAGGAGCTCTCGCGGGTGATGAACGCCCTGAAGAAGGGCGTGAACAACAAGCAGCTGCCTCACATGCTGGCCTTTTACGACCACCTGCTCGACAGCCGCGCTCTTTCCCCCCGCCAAAAGATCCTCTGCTACCGAATGACGATGCACGCGGCCGAATCCTCGAAGGTGGTGATCCCGCCTGCGCCTGTGGCGAAGCCTTGAATCAGGTGCCGATGGCAAAATCTTCCGCCTTCTGGCGAAGGCGCCTACGAAGCCTCGTAGGCTCGTTCGCCAGAACGAGGGTGTGGTGAGGGGACGAAACGTGCCCTCAAACCTTCCGACCCGGAAAGCGGGTGCAAACGCCGCCACCGGCGATGACGGCAGGGAGTTGTTCGGCGTGGCGACCGCTGGCGATGATGCAGGTGATGCCGGCATTGACGGCGTCCTGCACGGCTTGGAGCTTGGAAATCATGCCGCCGGTGCCGAGCGTGGATTTCTCCTGCTCGGCATGGTGGAGCACGTCGTCGATATTAGTGACGACGGGGATGGGGCCTTCCTCGGGCTTTTTCATGTCACGCAGCAGGCCGGGGGCGCTGGTGAGGAGCATGAGGGTGGTGGCTCCCCAGAACTGCGCCACGCGGGAGGAGAGCTTGTCGTTGTCGCCGTAGCGCAGTTCCTCGACGGCGACGGAGTCGTTCTCATTGATGACGGGGACGACCTGGGGGAACTCAAGCAGCTTGTCGAGCACCGCCTTCACCCGTGGCGAGCGGTCGGCATTTTCAAAGTCCTCATGGGTGACAAGAAGCTGCGCCACATGCAGGCCGTGATCGCGAAGCAGGCTCTCGTAAGCGTGCATGAGGTGCGTCTGGCCGACGGCGGCGAGTGCTTGGAGCGTGGTGACATCGGTGGGGCGCTGGGTAAATTCCAGAGGCTTCAACCCGGAGGCCACGGCACCGCTGCTGACGACGACGACGGCGTGGCCGGCCTGTTTAAGCAGGGCGACGGCTTCGACGAGCTTGCGCATTTGCACGGGGTCTGGCTCGGGCGTGCTCACGCGGGTGAGAATGCCGGAACCGAACTTCAAAACGATGCGCTGGGGGGCTGCGGAGGTCATGGGGGCGCGAAGTATGGCGGAGGCCGGGCGTTGCGAAAGTGGTTTTCCATCTGGCGGCGGCCTGCGTGCGACGCTGGACATCCGGCGGCGGGTGCGCTTCCATCGGCGCATGCGATTGATTTTATTCCTCTGCCTGCTGCTGCCCCTCACGGGCTGTGGCCTGCTGAAAAAGAAAACGCCCCCACCCAAGGATAACCGCACCGGCCAGGCGCGGCTCATCGGCGTGATCGAGATGGTGAACCCGGAGCAAAGCTATGTGCTCATCAATTGCGAAACCCGGCCCACGCTGGATGCGGGCACGGTTTTGATTGGCCTGGATGCGAATGGGCAGAAGTCGAAGCTCGTCGTCACGCCAGAGCGGAAGGGGAACTATCTCACGGCGGACATCCAGGAAGGCATGCCCTCCGTCGGCAGCCTGGCGCTGCAAAAGATCCGCGAGTCCGATACGCTGCCAACTCCGCCCAAGGAGGCCCCGGCTGTTGAAGCGACCACGCAGCCAGCGTCGGCGGCACCGGCGTTTGAGATGCCATCCGAGCGTCCGCCGCCGATTCCGGAGATCCAGTTTCCCTCGAAGCCTTCCTCTCCTGCGCCTTCCACCAGCGGTCACCTTCCGCTGCCCAAGCCGCTGGAGCCAGCCCCCCTACTTCCAGAGATCCGATGATTTCCGAATACGAGGCTTTGCAACGCGTGCTGGCGGCGGTGAAGCCCATGGACCAACAAACGATGTGCCTGGCTGAGGCGCTCGATGCCTTCGCTGGCCGCGACCTGATCGCCAGCGTGCCGATTCCTGGCTTTGAGCAGTCCTCCATGGATGGCTATGCACTGCGGGCATCGGATGCAGCTCTCGATTCTCTGCCTGTGATCGGCGAGCAGCCTACGGGGCGTGATCTGGGACTCGTTTGCGAGCCTGGAAGCTGCATTCGCATCTTCACGGGTGCTCCGCTGCCTGCCGGAGCGGATGCCGTGATCATGCAGGAAGATGTGCGCCGGGAGGGCGAGGCCATTCGCTGCCTCGACAGCGTGGAGAAAGGCGAAAACGTGCGTCGGGCAGGTGCCGATGTCTGTGCGGGTCAAATCGTGCTACGACGAGGCGAAAAGCTCACCCCGGCTCGTTTGGGGCTTTTGGCCTCGCAGGGGCTTGTGGAGGTCGAAGTGACGCGAAAACCCAAGGTGGCCGTTTTGACCACGGGCGATGAATTGATCGCTCCTGGCAATGGTCCGCTAGCGGCGGGGCAGATTTACAATTCGAATGCGATCATGTTAGCAGGCCTCTTGCGCCGTCTGGGCATCACGGACATCACGACGGAGCATTGCGCCGATGATATGCAAGCCACGACGACTTGCCTGCAGCGTCTCATGGCAACTCATGATGCGGTGATCCTCAGTGGCGGGGTCTCGGTGGGAGATCACGATCAGGTGAAGCCCGCGCTGAAGCGTCTCGGCATCGAGCCGGACCTCTGGCGGGTCAAAGTGAAGCCCGGCAAGCCTTTCCTCTTTGCCAAAAGCTCGCGAGCTTTCGTCTTCGGACTGCCGGGAAATCCCGTCTCGTCCTTCGTGACCTTTTTGCTCTTCGTGCGTCCCGCCATGCTGCGTCTGATGGGAGCCTGCGAGGCTGAAATCGAGCCGCTGATGCTTCAGGTGCCGCTCGCGGAGCCGATGAGCAATGACGGAGATCGCCCGCACTACATCCGCGGCCGACTAGTGAAGGGCCGCTTCGAATCGAGCGGCATGCAGCAAAGCCACGCGCTGCATGCGTTGGCCCGCGCTGATGTCCTGCTCAGGCTGGAGGCTGGCGAAACGATTGCGGCCGGTGCGTGTGGCACCGTGTGGCGGCTGGATTGAATCAGTTGCGCCACTTTGGGGCCGCTCCATGCTCGCTGCCCTCATCATGGAACACGTCCTCGTCATCACCCGCGCTCTTTTGGATCAACTAGGCAGCTTTCAGGGCTTCCAGCCGGACGCGGATCGTTATCTGCATGCCATGCTCGCCGCTGGCGCGAACCATTTCATGGAGCGTCCCGCCGCCGAAAATGATCCCTCGCACAAGCAGCTCATCCCGTATGCCGTGTTTCATCACGCGGGCCGCTACCTCACCTACACACGCGGCGGTAGTTCCGGTGAGAAGCGCCTCGTCGCGAAGCGCTCCATCGGCATCGGCGGCCACATCAATCCGATCGACGCCGCTCAGGACAGCCTCGGTGAGACGATGTACTACAATGGCGTCGAAAGAGAGATCGCTGAAGAACTCGTGCTCGGTGGCACCCACACCCAGCATGTGATCGGCCTCATCAATGATGACTCGACGGAGGTGGGCAGCGTGCATCTCGGCGTCGTGCATCTCTTTGAGCTGTCCAGTGACGACGTGAAATCAAACGAAGACGCCATCCAGGATCTTCGCTTTGAGACTTTGGAGGATCTGCATGCGACCCGTGACCGGCTGGAAACTTGGTCCCAAATTTGCATTGATCATCTTTGGCAGGCCCGGCAGAAGGCCTGACGCTCGCCCAGGCAAGAAAACCTTGTCGCCGCCGCGTAAACCTGTTTTGCTTCGATCATCTCATGGAAGAATCCACCCTCAGCGCACCCGCAGCCGCCTCCCCCGTCATTCCTTCCGAACCTGCCCCGGGGAGCAGCGCCGCCGAGGACCGCGATCTCGTGGCTCGTGCTCAAAATGGCGATACCCGCGCCTTTGACGACCTCATCCGTAAATACACCA
>JBEIGR010000422.1:0-5357 GCA_040381795.1 Verrucomicrobiaceae bacterium
GAGCACCGAGAACATCCCCGAAGCTGGCGGCAAGATGGAGATCGAGCAGATCCTTTCCGTCGAATGGCTCGGTAAAAAATAACCCCGCACACGATGCGCAGTCAGAAGCAAACCAACCGCAGCCCGCGTCCTCTCAAAAACAAGCAAGGAGGTGACCGCTGGTCAGGCAATTCATCCGTTGGAGGATTCATCCCCCCGCCGAAGTTTCCTCAACCGGCCAAGAAGAAGCCCGAGGAGAAGTGAGCGTGCATGAGGCAAGCCGCGCGTGGCGTTTGTCATCGGGCATGCCCGCTCCCCTGCCCACCCGCCGTCGTTTTCTCCTTCAATCTGCCTCTACCGCCTTGCTCGGAGCCTCTGCTCAGGCAGCAGGTGGCAAAGGAAAGCTCATCGCCTATGTGGGCACCTACACCTCGCCGCTGAAAAACATGCGGCCCACGCAGGTGGACCTTCCTCCGGGCAATGGACGCGGCATCCACCTCTTCGAAGTGAATCGTGAAACGGGCGCGATGAAACCCTGCGGGCTCGTCGAGATGGGCAATAGCCCAAGCTGCCTCGCGGTGAATCCATCACGCACGCATCTTTACTCAGGAAACGAGACGGAACGATTCGGCGATGATGAATCCGGCACCGTGAGCGCCTTCGCGATTGATCCGAAAACGGGCGACCTAAAGCTTGTGAACTCCGTCCGCTCCGGCGGCAAAGGCCCGGCGCATCTCGCTGTGCATCCCAATGGCAAGCATGTGCTCGTGGCGAATTACTTTGGCGGCTCCGTGGCTGTTTTACCCATTCTGCCGGATGGCAGCCTGGGCGAAGACACCGATGTGAAAAAGGATGCCGGCACAGTGGGCCCCACCCAAGCCACGAATGCCGCGCCGGGCAGTTTTGCCTTCAGCGGTCATGACCAGACGCATGCCCACATGATCGAGGCCGATCCATCGGTGAAATGGGTGCTGCATGTGGATCTCGGGCTCGATCAGATCCTCGTGTGGAAGTTTGATGCCGAGAACGGCAAGCTCCTGCCCGCCGAAGCACCCTCCGTGAGCCTGCCGCCAGGCGATGGACCGCGTCACTTCGCGTTTCATCCGAGCGGTCGCTGGCTTTACTCGATCCAGGAGGAAGGTTCGACGGTGGTGCTGTTTGATTTTGATCCGCAAACCGGCCGCCTCACCTCGCGTCAGACGATCTCCAGCCTGCCGCCGGGTTATGCGGGCAGCAATTTCTGCTCCGAGATCCTCGTGTCCGCCGATGGGCGCTTCGTCTATGCCGGAAACCGCCTGCACGATAGCATCGGCATCTTCGCCATCGGTGCAGATGGCACGCTGACCTATGTGACCGAGGAATGGACGCGGGGCGACTACCCACGCAGCTTCACCTTTGATCCCACCGGCTCGTTTTTGACCTGCTGCAATCAGCGGGCCGATCACCTCGCCGTCTTCCGCGTGGATAAATCGAGCGGCAAACTGGCCTTCACCGGTCACTATGTGCCGGTGGGCAATCCCTCGCAGGTCGTGTTTCACGAGCTGTGAGTTCACCGAAAGGTTTTTGACGCGAGGCCCGCCGCGTGCTTGCACGCAACGGCATGCACGACGCTCATTTCTTTCTCTCTGCTTTCATCTACCTGGCCACCGCCGTGCTGATGGTGCCGGTGGCTCATCGAATGGGTCTAGGCAGCGTGCTGGGCTATCTCATCGGCGGCGCGGTGATCGGTCCGTTTGCGCTGGGATGGGTCGGTGGGACTCAAGGCAAGGAGGCGATGCACTTCGCGGAGTTTGGCGTGGTGATCATGCTTATCATGATTGGGCTCGAATTGGAGCAGCGAGGCTCTGGCGCATGCGCGGGCCGATTTTTGGCCTCGGCGGCCTTCAGGTGAACTGCACCGCTTTGGCCGTGATGGGCGCGGCGATGGCTTTCGGACTCGATGCCAAGCCTGCTCTCGCCGCAGGCATGATTCTGGCGCTTTCCTCCACCGCCATCGTGATCCAGACGCTGCAAGAAAAGGCCCTGCTGCGCAGCGATGCGGGTAGCGACACCTTCGCCTTGCTGCTGTTTCAAGACATCTCCGTTATTCCGATGCTGGCGATGTTTCCTCTCCTCGCCAGCGGTGCGGCCACGGGCGAGGCTCATGGCTGGCTGCAAGAGCTGCCTCATTGGGAGCAGCCGCTCGTCACGCTCGGTGCGGTGGCCGTCATCGTGATTGCCGGGCAGTTTGTGGTGCCGCGCGGCTTTGCCATCCTCGCGAAAACAGGCCTGCGAGAGCTTCTCACCGCCGCCGCCTTGCTGCTGATCGTGGGCGTATCCTTGCTGATGACGGAGGTGGGCCTCTCTCCGGCTCTCGCAGCCTTCGTGGCGGGCGTGTTACTCGCGGGCAGTCACTACCGCCATGAGTTGGAGAGCAATCTGGAGCCTTTCAAAGGCCTGCTGCTTGGTTTGTTCTTCCTCGCCGCGGGTGCCTCGCTCGACTTCAGCGTCATCGCAGGCCGGCCCGTGCTCATCGCGGCGCTGGTGATCGGTTTGATCGTGACGAAAGCGGTGGTGATGTATGCGGTCGCCACCGTGCTGCGACTGCGTGGCAGACATCGCTGGCTGTTAGCACTGGTCTTGGCACAGGGCGGCGAGTTTGCCTTCGCATTGCTGTCGATGGCGATCCAGCAGCACATCCTCGATGCGGAAACCTCGAAGCTGCTCGTCGCCGTCGTGGCGTTGTCCATGGCCGTCATGCCGCTGCTTTTTGTGCTGTATGAAAAAGTCATCGCGCCACGCTATCTGGCCGTCAGCAGCCCGGCACGCGAGGCCGATGCCATTGATGAACATGATGCGCCAGTGATCATGGCGGGCTTCGGCCGCTTCGGGAACTTCGTGGGTCGCTTCATGATGTCGCAAGGCGTGAAAGTGACCGTGCTGGAGAGCGATCCCGATCATGTGGACATGCTGCGCAGCTTTGGGTATCAGCCTCGCGGACCGCACGAAGGTGGCGCAGCTCGTCACCGAGGCGTAGGAGCGTTTTCCGACTGTTCGCATTCTCGCCCGGGCGCATGACTACGATCAAAGGTATGAGTTCATCAGCCTCGGCCTGCGCTCGGAGGATGTCGTGCACGAGCAGATGCACAGCGCCCTCGAACTCGGCGTGAAGGCCCTCCGCGTGCTCGGCAAGCCCGCCGAGGCCATGGAGGCCGCCGCGAAGCGCTGGAAAGGCTTCGACGAGGAGACTTTCCACCTGCTACTACCCATCCATGACGACGTGGACGCCTACGCCAGCATCGTCCGCGACCGCCGCATCCAGCTCACCCAGCTTTTCAGACGTGACCGGGCGAACACGGGCGACGAGCAGGGCTAAAACTAGCCGCGCCGCACTTGCGCGGGCTCCTTCGCGTGTGCATGTCCACAGCTCCCCCGCCCGCCGCCCATGCCCCGTCTTTCCTCCTCGAAGCCCGCCCTCACCGTCCCGCCCATCAATGCCAGCGTCATCACGCTGCCGAATGGCCTCGAAATCCTCGTGCGTGAGGATCCTGCCCATCCGCTCGTTAGCGTGCAGGTGTGGATCAAGGCGGGCAGTCTCCAGGAAGAACAGCACACCGAAGCCGGCATCGCGCATTGCGTGGAGCATATGCTTTTCAAAGGCACGGAGAAGCGTGAAGCCGCACAGATCTCGCAGGGCATCCAGGCGCTCGGCGGCTATGTGAATGCCTACACGACCTTTAACCGCACTGTGTACTGGATCGACGGCCTCGCCGAGCACACCGATGGCTATCTCGACATCCTCGCCGACATGGTGCGCCACTCGAAACTCGATGGCGACGAACTCACCCGCGAGATGGATGTGATCCGCCGTGAGATGGCGATGGGCCACGACGATCCCGGCGATACCACCCAGCATCTGCTGATGGGCACCGTCTTCCGCCAGCATCCGCTGCGTCATCCCATCATCGGCCATCGCGAGGTCTTTGATCAAATCACCCGCGCTGATGTGGCCGGCTTTGTGCAGCGTCATTATGTGCCGAACAACGCCTTCGTCGTCATCGCGGGCGATGTGAACACCGACGAGGTCATCGAGGCCGTGAAAAAGCATTTCGGCACCTGGAAACGCCGCGCCTTTGATCCGGTGCTGCTGCCGCAGGAGCCACGCCAGCAAGGTAACCGCTATGCCGCGAAGAATTTCACCACCGATCTCACCCGCGTGGCCTTTGGCTGGCAGATCCCCGGCGAGAGCCATGCGGACAAGGCCGCGCTCGACGTGCTCGCCTTCCTGCTCGGCAGCGGTCGCAGCTCGCGTTTGTATCAGGAGCTGCGTGAGAAAAAAGCTCTCGCGCATTGGGTCTGGGCCGGAGCGTGGTGTGCTGCCGAATGCGGCCTCTTCACTGTCGAGGCCGAATGCAATCCCGCCGATACCGCGAAGCTCCGCGAGAGCATGACGCAGGTCGTCGAGCAGATGCGCCGCACCGGCCCCGGCCGTCCTGAGCTGGACAAGGCCGTCCGCGCCACGCTCAGCAGCCAAATCCGCACGCTGACCACCGTGAAGGGCCAGGCCAGCTCGCTCGGCCATGGTTGGTTGCTCGCCGGATCGCTCGATTTCCAGCGCCAGTATCTCGCCGCCATCAGCTCGCTCACGCCGGATACCATCCGCGAGGTCGCGCGGCGTTATTTGCTGCCCGAGGCGATCTCCACCATCCTCGTCGGCCCCGAGGTCGAAAGCACCAAAACCATTTCAAGCAGCTCCGAAAGCTCCCACGCCGAGATTCAGGCCTTCACGCTCAAAAACGGCCTCAAGCTCCTCGTCGGCGAAAATCCGCGTCTGCCGCTCGTCAGCATCCGCGCGAACTTTTTGGCCGGCGTTCCCGCCGAGACCGACCTCACCGCCGGCGTTACGCAAATCTCCGCCCACATGCTGCTCAAAGGCACCAAGAAGCGCAGCGCCGCCGCTATCGCCGCCGAGCTGGAGAACCGCGGCGGCTCGCTCACCTGCAATGCAGACGCCCATCGCTTCATCTTCGGGGCCGATGTCATGCTCGGCGATGAGGAGGACGCGCTCGACCTGATCTCCGATCTCATTTTGAATCCCGCGCTACCCACAGCCAGCCTCGCCGATGTGAAAAAGCGCCAGCACGCCAGCATCCTCGAAGAAAAGGAGGACCCGCTCACCGTCGCACTGCGCAAAGCACGCCGCGAGATCTTCGCCGGCCAGCCCTTCCACCGCACCGCGCTCGGCAATGAGCAGAGCGTCACCAATCTGAAACTCACCGATTGCCGCGATCTGATCCGCGCCAGCTTTGCCACGCACAATGGCGTCATCTCCGTCTTCGGCGATGTGAAGGCCGCCGAGATCAAAAAGCAGGTCGAGAAGGCCTTCGTGAAGCTACCCA
>JBEIGR010000423.1:0-5346 GCA_040381795.1 Verrucomicrobiaceae bacterium
ATGCAGATCGAGGCGGCGGATGCCTTTGATGTCACGAAAGAGCCGGAGCACATCCGAAAAATGTATGGCGAAGGCGTTCACGCACGCCAGACGCTCATCGCGATGCGTCTCCTGGAGCGTGGTGTGCGCATGGTGCAGCTCTGGCATGGCGCGGGACAGCCTTGGGACAATCACGACAACATCGAAACGAACCACCGCAAGCTCTCGAACGACATCGACCAACCCATCGCGGCGCTTTTGAGTGATCTCAAACAACGCGGCATGCTCGAGGACACGCTGGTCATCTGGGGTGGCGAATTCGGCCGCACGCCCACGGTGGAACTCAGTGTCGGCAAATCCAAACTGGGCCGCGATCACAATCACTACGGCTTTAGCATGTGGATGGCGGGTGGCGGTATCAAAGGCGGCACCGTGCACGGCAGCACGGATGAGTTCGGCTTCGCCGCTCAAGAAAACCCCACCAGCGTGCACGATCTGCATGCCACGATCCTTCATCTCATGGGCATCAATCATGAGGAGCTGACTTACCGCTACGCGGGGCGTGACTTCCGGCTCACGGATGTGTATGGTGACGTCATCCGGCCCATCCTCGCATGAAAACAGCCCTGCTCTTTTGCTGCTGCATCACGCTCGCCAGCGCGAAGGAGCCGCATTGGAGCCACCAACTGCCCGTGCAGGCTTCAGGCAGCATCGACGACTTCATTCGTGAAAAACTCGCTGCGACTGGTTTGCAGCCCGCAGGGCGTGCGGAGGCTCGTGTGCTGCGAAGAAGGCTTTCCTTCGATCTTCTCGGCCTCCCGCCTGAACCGACCGATCAGTCCGATCAGTCCGATCCGACCGATCCATCCTACATCGACCGCCTTCTTCAAAGTCCCCGCTTCGGCGAACGCTGGGGCCGCCACTGGCTGGATGTGGCCCGCTATGCCGAATCGAATGGCCGTGAGTCCAATCTGACCTTTCCTCATGCATGGCGCTATCGCGACTACATCATCGACGCCGTGAATGCAGATGTGCCGTATGATCGCTTCCTCACCGAGCAGCTCGCCGGGGATCTTTTACCTGCCCAAGACGAGGCCGAGCGGGCGCGGCTCCTCATCGCCACCGGCTTCCTCGCCATCGGGGCGAAGGGGCTCAATGAGATGAACCCCGCGCAGTTCGCGGCGGATGTGGCGGACGAGCAGCTCGATGCGGTGACGCGTGCGGTGCTCGCCAGCAGCATCGCTTGTGCCCGCTGCCATGATCACAAGACTGATCCCTTCTCCATGGAGGACTACTACGGCCTCGTGGGCATCTTCAAAAGCACGCAGACCTTCTACGGAAACTGGATCGACTCCGAGAATGGCAACCACGGCCACCTCATCCGCCTGCCGGAACTTGCTGGACAGACCATCGTCGGCAAATCGCTGCCTGAAGAGCGAGTGAAGCAACTCCAGGCCGACCTCGCCAAGCTCAATGCTGATGATAATGAACAGCAGGCCTACATCGCCAAAGCCCAGGCTGAGAAGCGGGACATCAGCGGTGAATTCCACAAGCTGCTCACCAATGCGCTGCGCATCCTTTGGACACGCGGCGGGGTGGAAGGTGCTCTCGAAGCGGTGGACGAAAAGGGCCGCGCCCTGCCGCTGTGCATGGGCGTGAAGGATACGAAGATCGCCGATTCAGCGCTTTACGAACGCGGTGAGCTGGCACAGCCGCGAGAGGTGATCCCACGGCGCTTTCCAAAACTCCTCGGCATCGAAATGAGCCTGCCGAAGGATCAAAGCGGTCGCCTCGAACTGGCGAAATGGCTCACCAGTCGCCAAAACCCGCTCACCGCCCGCGTGATGGCGAATCGCATCTGGCGGCATCTTTTCGGCGCTGGCTTGGTGCGAACGATGGATGACTTCGGCGTCACCGGCGAGGCTCCGAGTCACCCGGAGTTGCTGGATTACCTCGCCGTGAAGTTCATGGATGGCGGCTGGTCGGTGAAGAAGCTGATCAAGGAGATCGTGATGTCGGAGACGTATCGTAGAACGAGTTTTCCAACTCGTTCAGGCAACGGGTTGGAAAACCCGTTCTACAAAGATCCCGACAACCGCCTGCTCTCTCACGCGAGCAAGTCCCGACTCGATGCCGAGGTCATTCGCGACTCCATGCTCGCCGTCTCCGGTTTGTTGGATACCTCTCGCCGTCCCGGATCACTCGCGGCGGAGCTGGATGGGCAATCCGTCTCCCTCATCGACTTCAACAACAAGCTGCCAAAGGACCTCGATGGCTCGCATCAACGCTCGATTTACCTACCGGTGATCCGTGATCACCTTCCCGATGTGCTGGAGCAGTTCGACGTGGCAAATCCAAACCTCGTCACCGGTGACCGCGATGTGACCAATGTGCCGCTGCAAGGCCTGTACCTGCTCAATGGCCCCTTCGTGCAGGAAATGGCCGCCGCACTCGCCAAACGCATCGAGAAGGCTCCAAATCGAGTTCAGCGTGCTTTCGAGCTATGCTTCAACCGCAACCCAGATGCGCACGAAGTGGCTCTAGCCGAGAAATTCCTCCAAACCGCTCACGCCGACGAATCGAAGCTCTACACTGCCTTTTGCCAATCCCTGCTATGCAGCGCGGAGTTTCGTTTGGCGGATTGAACAACAACCCGACGGCCTAAAGGCCGAACGACGAACATGAACTCACGCCGCCACTTCCTCCAAACCACCTCCTCCGGCATCGGCTGGCTGGCGTTTTCGGCGTTGGCACAGGCGAAGGGCGGACTGGCATCGAAGATCCCTCATTTGGCCGCAAGGGCGAAGCGGGTAATCTTCCTCACGATGCGCGGAGGGCCGTCGCATGTGGACCTTTTTGACTACAAGCCAGAGCTGGCGAAGCGCGATGGCAAGACGGCGAACCTAGGCCGTGATTCGGCAGGGGCGAAGCTATATGCCCCGGTGCATGAAATGCAGCAGCATGGTCAGTCAGGCCAGTGGATCACCAGCCTCTATCCGCACCTCGCGAAGCACGCGGACGAGCTGTGCATCATCAATTCCATGCACACGGACCTGCCGAATCATGCGCAGGCCTTTGGGCAGATGCACACAGGCTCGTTTCAGTTTGTGCGGCCCTCCATCGGCGCGTGGACGCTCTATGGACTGGGCACGGAGAATGAAAACTTGCCCGGCTTCATCACGCTGAATCCACCGGCGGACAACGGTGGAGCGCAGAACTACGGCAGCGCGTTCCTGCCCGCGATCTGCCAAGGCACGAAGATCGGCGGATCGCAGCTTCCGGACCTCTACGCGGCGCTTTTAAAGAAGGATGTGGCTCCAGGACCACCGATGAAGAACATCGAGAACAAGAATGTGCCGCGTGATCTCCAACGGGCGCAGATTGACCTCATTCGAGGTCTGAATGAGCGGAAGATGGAGCGTGATGGGCAGCACCCGGAGATCGAGGGGGCGATCGAATCCTTTGAGCTGGCCTTTCGCATGCAGAGCGAGGTGCCCGATGTGCTGGACCTGCGCAGCGAGCCTGAGCACATCCGCCAGCTCTACGGCATCGGCGTTGGCAAAGATCAATTCGCCAGGCAGTGCCTGCTGGCGCGGCGATTGGCGGAAGCGGGCGTGAGATTCATCGAGATCGCCTCGCCGGGGAACTGGGATCATCACAACCGCCTGCGTGAGCAGCTCGCGACGAACTGCGCGGCCACGGACCAGCCTATCGCAGCACTTTTGACCGACCTCAAAGCTCGCGGCATGCTCAGAGATACGCTGGTGGTGTGGGCGGGCGAGTTTGGTCGCACACCGTATGCGCAGAGCGGGGACGGTCGTGATCACAATCACAAAGGCTACAGCATCTGGATGGCTGGCGGCGGCGTGCGCGGCGGCGTGCGCTATGGCTCCACCGATGAGATCGGCTACCGTGCTGTTGAGAATCGCATGCACATCCACGATTGGCACGCCACGATGCTTCACCTGCTCGGCCTCGATCACACGAAACTCACCTACAACCACGGTGGCCGGAATTTCCGCCTCACGAATGTGGGTGGCGAGGTGGCAACGGGGATTCTGGCGTGACCTGAGACGCCAAATCCACCTCTATGCCGGTTGACGCCTCATTCGGTCTTCGCGTAGCTTGGCGGGATGTTCCGCTCCAGCCTTCCCGTCGTTCTTCTTTTGTCGTGCAGCCTTGCCACCTTGGCCGATGAGGCCAAAAAAGATCCGCCCAAGCCGGAGGCGAAACCCGCCGAGAAAAAGGAGGAGCCAAAGAAGGACGACAAAAAGGAAGAATCGTCTGTCACGCATGGCTCCGTGACCATTGGCGGCAAGGAAGTGAAGTACAAGGCCACGGCGGCGATGCTACCGATCCTGAAGCCGGATAACAAACCCTCCGCGCAGGTGTTTCACATCGCCTACACGAAGGAAGGTGCGGATGCGAAAACACGTCCGGTGACCTTTTGCTTCAATGGCGGGCCTGGCAGCAGCAGCGTGTGGCTGCATCTGGGTGCCTTCGGGCCGCGGCGGGTGGATTTGCCTGCGGATGGGCTCACGCCGCCGAAGCCGCCGGGCGGTCTCGTGCCAAATGAATTCTCCCTGCTGAGCGATACGGATCTCGTCTTCATCGACCCGGTGAACACCGGCTTCAGCACGGCGACCGATCCCGGCAAGGTTAGCGAGTTCCTCGGCGTGAAGGAGGACATCACCGCGGTGGCAGAGTTCATCCGCCTGTGGATCACCCGCGAGAAGCGCTGGTCCTCGCCGAAGTTCCTCGCAGGCGAAAGCTACGGCGGCATCCGTGGCGGTGGTCTGGCGGAGCATCTCGCGTCGCGGCATCGAATCTATTTGAATGGTCTCATCATTGTCTCCGGCCTGCTGGATTACGACACGCTCATCGGGACCACGATCAATGACCTGCCGAATCAGGTGCTGGTGCCCGCCCTCACCGCGATGGCGCATTACCACAAACGCCTCCCGGCTGATCTGCAAAACGGCACGCGTGACAAGGCCATCGCCGAGGCGCGTGACTTTGTGTATCGCGACTACTCGCACGCCCTGCACATGGCGCATGCCTTACCCAAAGCTGAGCGTGCCACCGTGGTGAAGAAGCTCGCCCGCCTCACCGGCCTCCCGGAGAAGCTCATCGACGACAACAACATGCTCATCAGCAGCGGCCTCTTCCGTGAGCACCTGCTGCGCGATCAGGGGCTCGTGCTCGGCGCCTACGACGCCCGCGTGACGGGTCGCGATGCCGATGTGTCGGAGAATTTTCCTGAGATCGACCCCTTCATGAACGTCGTCGGCGGCATCGCCGCAGCCAGCATGAACGCCTACCTGCGCGAGGAGCTGAAATTTGAGCGTGACCTGCCCTACGAAGCCC
>JBEIGR010000424.1:0-5344 GCA_040381795.1 Verrucomicrobiaceae bacterium
CATGCACCCCAGCACCCTCGCTCTCATCCGTGCCGCCATCGCCGAGGACGTCGGCCCTGGCGATGTGACCTCCGAATACTTCATCACGGCCGATTCCCGCTCCCGGGCGGAAATCGTCGCTCGTGAGCCAGGCGTCGTCGCAGGCATGGAAGTCGTCAAAGCCGTGTTTCGGGAGATTGATCCTCAAATCGAGGTCAAAGTCCTCATCGCCGACGGGCAGCCCTTTGAGCCGAAGAGCATTCTTTTGGAGGCCCAAGGCTCCACGAGATCCCTTCTCACCGCCGAACGCACGGCGCTGAATTTTCTCCAGCGCCTCTGCGGCGTCGCCACGCAGGCCCGGCGCTATGTCGAAGCCGTGAAACCGCATCCCGTGGAGGTTTGGGACACTCGCAAAACCACGCCGGGCTGGCGTTTGCTCGAAAAAGCGGCCGTGAAGTGCGGTGGAGCCACCAATCATCGCATGGGCCTCTATGACCACGCGATGGTCAAAGACAACCACCATGCCGCGAACCCCAGCTTGGAGGCACTTCAAACCAACATCCGGCGACTCCGCGCCGAACGCCCCGGTGTGCGAGTGCAACTCGAAGCCGCCAGCCTTCAGCAGGTGCGAGATTTCCTCACCCTCGAAGGCGTGGACATGCTCCTGCTCGACAACATGAGCGTCCCACAACTCCGCGAGGCCGTGCAGCTCGTGAAACGCCAGCTCTGGCTCGAAGCCAGCGGCGGCATCACCCTCGACACCATCCGCGACGTAGCCGCCACCGGCGTGAACGCCATCTCCGTGGGTGCGCTCACACACTCGGCCAGGGCTCTCGATTTGGCTCTCGATCTCTACTGATCGTCTTACTTCAGCGCCGCATACACCCGATGCACGTCATCGTGCCCGTCGAGAGATTGAAGAAAGTTCGTCACCTCCTCACGCTGCTCATCGGTGATCTCAGGATATTCCTTCGGCTGGTAACCGAGCTCGGAGCTGGTGATCTGCCAGCCCGCCGCCTTCAGCGCCTTCGTCACCGCATCCAGCGTGGTCATTTGCGTGAAGAAACGAGCGCCCACATGGCCCGCGTGCTCCTCGTCCTCGATTTCCATCGGCTCGACGTTCTCCGCCTCGGCTTCGAGCGCAGCCTCCTCGATGTCGAGGGACTTGTCCGCGTGATGCGCCTCGATGAGACCGCAGTGGTCAAACATCCACGCCACCTTCCCCATGCTACCCGCACGGAAAAGCACGCGCACTTCGGAAGAGGTGCGGTTGTTGTTCTCCGTGAGGCATTCCACGATCACCGGCACGCGGTGCGGCGTGAAGCCCTCATAAATCACCGTCTCATAGTGCACTGCATCCGCTCCAGTGCCGCTGCCCTTCGCGATGGCACGCTCGATGGTATCCTTCGACACACTCTGCTTTCGGGCATTCACCAAGGCCGCCGCCAAACGCGGATTAAACTCCGGATGCGCTCCGCCCAGCCTCACCGAGACCTGAATTTCGCGGACCAGCTTGCCCACGATCTTGCCTTTTTGATCCGCGGCCAGTTCCCGCCATTTTTGCTTCCATTGTGCGCCCATGTATTGTCGTCAGGTTGAGGTTAGAGACCGCCATAAACGATGAAACAGCCCCGAATGCAAGCCGCCGCCTCACAACACCCCAATCGTCTCTCAAGACAAATCCGTCGCCAGTACCGAATTCGCCGCACGCATGGCCAGATCCTTCGCCTGCGCCACGACCCGCAGGGCAGTGGTATCGAAACGATAGGCGTGGCAGCTCGGGCATGTCACCGCACGCATCACCACGATCGAGCCGCAACCTTCGCAGACTTTATACTGCTCCGGATGCGAGGCGATTTTCTCGGCCTGCTTGATGCGCGATTCAGTGTTGTCCACGACGGTGCTCATTTGGATGGCTGGATGCTACGACGGTCTCACGTTCGTGCAACTCCCGGCATGATCACGTCGCAAGTTTTGGGCCTTCATTCGCGAAAGTTAATCAACCAAGCCCCTCGACGCTCCAGCCGTCGCGATACGTCCGCGTGAGCTGGGCATTCAATTCGGGCCGGTTGGCGATTTTACCCGTTGAGGCATCCCATTCGATCCAGTCGCCTGGATTGCGTTCGGAGAGCACACCGAGCAAAACGGCCTCCGTGACCGGGCAGCCATAGCTCGGTAGGTCGGTGGCGGCCTTTTCGCCCTTCATGCAGGCGTCCACCCAGTCGGTGTAATGATTCGCGATGCGCGTCTTCGGGTAGGTGAAGCCGGTGAAACTCGCCTCCGGCACCAGCCACGGGCGCTGGCTGTGCGGTTTAAAGATGCCGCCGCTCTCGCCAATGAAGAAAATACCGCTCGGCGTGTCTTTGGTGAGCACGGAGGGCTTGATGACGCGCTTGTCATACGCATAACCACCATCCGTCCAGGTCATCTTGATCGTGTCGCCCGCCGTGAGGGGCGTGCCAGGGAATTCGAGCTCCAGGTGACGCTTCTGCGCATACAAACCGCCCTTGCTGCCTTCATCGAGACAACGCACGCGTTTCGGTGCCGCGAGTCCCAGACAGGCAAACACCACGTCAAAGTAGTGACAGCCCATGTCACCCATCATGCCGACGCCAAAATCGACCCACGAGCGCCACATCGACGGATGATAAGCCCCTTCGAGGAAGGGCACCTCGTTTGCCACGCCGAGCCACAGGTTCCAATCCACATTCGCCGGCACCGGATCGGCCTCCGCCTTGCGCTGCGTGACCTTCGGCCACCAGCTCGCCTTCTTGTTCTCCCAGCAGATGACCTCCTTCACCTTGCCGATGGCGCCGTTCTTGATCAGATCAACCGCCAGTGAGGTTTCGATGCTCGAATGCCCCTGCGTGCCCATCTGCGTCGTCACACCCGCCTTTGCCGCCTCCGCGCTCAAAATCCGCGCTTCATGCAAATGATGCGTGAGCGGCTTTTGAAGGTACACATGCTTCTTCGACCGCAACGCCGTCACCGCCTGCGCCGCGTGCATGTGATCTGGCGTGCCGATGGTGATCGCATCGACCGAATCACCCAGCTTCGCGATCATCTCGCGATAATCCCGAAACGTCGCCGCATCTCCCAGCCGCTCTTTCGCCGCCGGATCTTGAAGCTCCTTTCGCCGCGATGACATGCCCTTCGTCGCCAGCTCCAGCGTCTTCGCATCCACATCACACATCCCCACGATCCGCACCTTCGGATGCTGGAGCACACTCATCATCGTATTCCCGCCCATCCCCCCGACCCCGATCGAAGCCACCTGAAACATCGAGTTCGGCGACTTCGCGCTCAAAATGGCAGGCGCAGAAACATAGGCGGCAGTGTGTTTGAGAAAGGAACGGCGATTCATGAGGCCCATGAAAACGAATTGCCATAGCCACATCTCGCATGCTGCATGCATGCATATTCAGCCATCACGCCAAGCATCAGGACGCCGACGCTCATGAAATAGGGCATACACCGTCACAAGCTCGTCTGTGTGATGGAAGATGATCTTGAACGGAAACCGGCGAAGCCGAAAGACTCGGAAACCACCGCGAATGGGCTGATAGCGTAATGGATCCTGGCAAATGGCACGCATGGCCGCCTCGACCTCATTAATGAAGCGGTCCCCAGCGAAAAGGCTGCGTTCACGATACCATTCCGCCGCCCCTTGATACTCGAGCAGCGATGCCAGCCCAAAGACGTGGTTCATGCGCCTCCAAGAACGGCTTCCCGCACCTGTCGCAAAGCATCTGTGCCTGCGATCAATGGCATTCGGCTCATCTGAACGGCTTCCATCCGACGATCCAATTCGTCGAGCTGTGCCGTTTCAATCTCCAAATCAGCGGGAATGCTCGCCACCAGGCGCTCGGCCAGTTCGAGCCGACTTTCTGGCTCGAAGCGCATGGCTTCGGTAAAGAACGAATCGAGAGTGAGAGTCGCAGTCATGGTTCGCGGAGATGCGGATGAAGAATGCTCGAATCCCAACAGGGTGCAATCAGCGAGTTTTCACGGCATCGGCTTCGGCTCAATGTCCGTCGGGTTGATCCAGCCGGCCTTCACCGGCTCGCCGCGCATGAATTTCTCGTAGAAGCCCACGTTGCCCTTCGAAGCGTGCTCATACTGGTCGAAGAGGCCGCCCTTGCCCTCCATGCGAGGATCGCCCTGGGCTTTCAGCTCGGCGTGAAGTTGATCCTTCAAGGCGGCCGCACGCGGATCAGCGGGCCGGTTCTTCACGAAATCGGGATCGCTTTTCAAATCATAGAACTCAAGACCTGGACGCATGCCGAAGCAAAGCTGCCAGAAGGGATCGTTCGGGTTCTTGCGATGCGCATCCAAGATGAAAGTCTTCGTCGCTCCGGCATCGCAGTCCATGTAACCCGTCTCGGGATTGCCACCGGGCCAGCGACTCGGCTCGAAGTTCTCGATGAGCACGCTGTCCTTGGTCACTAGGGCACGAATCGGATAGCCCCCGTCATTCGGACGGCCTACATCGGTGCGCTCGCGGCCGAGGAGCACATGATCACGCGTGTGCTTCGGCGCATTGGCGAAGAGATCCATCAGGCTGCGGCCCGGACTCTCTACCATACCTGTCTCGCTCCATGGGATTCCAGCCACCTCGATCAAGGTCGGTGCAAGATCGATAAAGCTCACAAAATCCTCCATCACACGACCCGGCGCGGTGATGCCCTTTTTCCACATCACGGCCAGCGGCACATGATTCGCCTGCACATTGGAGTTCCCCTTGCTGCGGGGGAACGGCATGCCGTGATCGGCGGTCACAACAACGAGCGTGTTGTCCAGCAGGCCGCGTTTCTCCAGTTCTGCCAGCATGCGACCGAGGTGCGTGTCGAAATGCTCCACCTCGAAAGCGTAGTCGAGGATGTCATTCCGGACGACCTCGTTGTCCGGCCAATAGGCAGGCACATGATCCACATCACTGAGCTTTTTGCCGCCCTTTTTCACGCCGCTGCCGAATTCATAACCGCGATGCGGCTCGATGGCCCCATACCAGAAACACCAGGGCTTTTCCGCCGGCGCGGCATCGAGGAAGTCGGTGAAGTTCGCCGCGTAGTCGCAGTTGCTGATCTCCTCGGTGGCGGGCTTTTGCTTCTTTTTATTCCAAGCCTTGCCCGTCATCTCCCGCGGCTTGCCATTTGCATCCTTCGCCGAGCCAGGCCCCCAGCCTTTCGTGGTATGGCCAACATTCCAACCCTTCTCCGCCAATGCCTCGCCCCAGCCTTTGAATTCCGGCGGGAAGTAGCAGATGTGGTTCGCCGCCTCTTTGAGCTGCCAGGAGTTCCGCCCGGTCAGGATGCAGGCACGCGATGGGGCGCACTTCGCATTCGGCGTGTAGGCATGACGAAAG
>JBEIGR010000425.1:0-5334 GCA_040381795.1 Verrucomicrobiaceae bacterium
AGCACGCCGGTCGTGGCGAAGGATCGTGTGTATGTGGCCTCACTCGGGGCGCAGGTGCTGGCGAT
Source organism: Verrucomicrobiaceae bacterium (assembly GCA_040381795.1). GTDB lineage: Bacteria > Verrucomicrobiota > Verrucomicrobiia > Verrucomicrobiales > Verrucomicrobiaceae > Prosthecobacter. The sequence continues at coordinate 66 of JBEIGR010000425.1, forward strand.
GACCTTTGAAGGCCAGCAGCTCTGGAAGTGGGATTTCGTGAAGGAAGTCGTCGGCTTCGATGGCAACCGCTGGAGCGGCGAGTCCTGGGCGGCGTTTTGCGAGAAACGCATGCTTGCCACGCTCAAACCGGGCACCAAGCCGACCTCCAGCGATGGTCGCGTGACGTGGAAAGATCACTTCGTGTGCTCGCGGGACATTTGTTTGATCAAAGGCAACATCGTCGTCATTCCTGCCGGTGGTCGTACGCTCTTCCTCGAAGACACTGGCACCGCGCCGAAGCTCCAAGCCACCGGTGAGATCCCCGAGTGGTCTGGCAAGGAATTCCCCGCCACCTTCGGTCAAAGCGCCGATGACGACGGCAACGTCTATGTCCAGTGGCATCGCCGCGACAACGCCGGCCGCGTGGACATCATGCGCCTCGAAGGCGACACGCTCAAAACCGGCGACTTCGTCCCCGGCACCGACACAAACATTCGCATGGATGGCCTGCTGAGCTTTTCACCCGTGGCGATTCGCGGGAGTGAGGTCTTTCGCGTGAAGCCGGAGACGGATCGCGGGCTCATTCGGCACAACATGAGCACGAAGGAGATGAAGACGCTCAGTGGAGCCGGAGCCATAGCGCCGCCGGTGCTGACGAAGCGGCATGTGATCTTTGGCGGGCTGGATGGGAAACTAAACATCCTGCCGTTAGATGGGAGCACGGTTATCCAACCGAGAGGGATAAATAATGTGACCATTAGTGCTCCAGTAGCTGTGGCTGATGGCTGCTTGTTTGTGGCGTCTGAGAAAGGCGTGCTGTCGAAGTTTTCCTCGATAACAAGCAGATTCAAAGTCGCTCTCACATATCCTATACCGTGGAGCATCCGCTCCCCCCTCACCGGTAAACTCGCCGATGCGAAATACGACTGGTATACCAACTACGGCAACTTCGCGGGGCAGAACTCGAACAACCAGGACCTCAAGCCGCCGCTGCGCATGCGTTGGGCTCGACGCCTCGAAGGCACGGTGAAGCATTTGCCGGTTTGCGGTGGTGGGCGGATCTACACGCACACGGCGGAAGGTCAGATCATCGCGTGTGAGCAGGACACGGGGCGTTTGCTTTGGCGGAAGTGGTTTCCGGATGTGTATCTGAGCTTCACCTCGCCGCTTTATATCGACGGCAAGCTGCTGGTGCCGCAGGCGGGCATGAAGAAGTCGTTCGTGCGTTGTCTGGATGCCGCGACAGGCAATCTGCTGTGGGAAGCACCCTTCACCGGCAGTCCGAGTTGGAGTCGGCAGTTTCCGCCGGTCGTGGCGGGCAAGGTGGCGATCTACGCGAGCGGCAGTGGTGACTACGCGCCGCAAGGCAGCGAGAAGCCCTACACCTTTGGCGGACCGCCCGTGGTGCCAGCGGATGGCAGCGAGGTGATGAGTTTTATCTATTCGAATGACAACCCGTATTACCCGAAGAACCATCATCCGCGCCTCTGGGCCTGGGATTTGGACACGGGCAAGGTCGTGTGGGAGAAGGATTTCTTTGAGTTTGGTCGCGGTGGCAATGACTGCGGCATCTGCATCCTCGATGGGAAGCTCTACTACAGCGTCTTCTTCGGCTACGACGCCGAGACTAAGCGTCGTCGCGGCTTGCCGGTCGAAAACAATGGCCTCACCTGCTGCATCGACCCGCAAAGCGGTAAGGTCCTCTGGCAGACGAATGAATACTACGTCACCTCGAAGTGCACGCTCAGCGCCCGCGATGGGAAGCTCTACATCGGCGGCTACAACAAAGCGAAGGTTGGCACCGAGGACCGCCATGTGTGGTGTCTCGATGCCAACACCGGCAAACTTGTCTGGACGAGCGACGCGGTGACTTCCGCGCTGAATGTGGTGAGCGTGGGTGAGAAGTTCATGTTCTCGAACGCCCTGCGTGGCAAAGGCAACGTCTTCGACAGCGCCACCGGCAAGGTCATCTACAGCATCCAGACCAACTACGCCTGCTGCCGCTTCACCATGAGCGAGCCGTATGTCCTTGGTGCGAACATGGACATGATCGACCTCTCCCAAGACGGCAAACTCGTCTCCACCGGCCCCGCCATCGACTCCCGCGAATGCCTCGGTGCCGTCGTCAGCAATGGCCGCATCTTTTACACCTCACAGGCGAGCGGCTTCGTCGTGTCCCAGACCTACGGGCCGGAGTCGAAGGAGTTGCCGCCAGCGTGGGAGGCGAGGTGAGGCGCCCAAACAGGGGCAAACTGACGTTTGCCTCTACAAGGCTGAAAACGCCCTCCCGCGCCGTGTAGAGGAATTCGTCAGACTTCCCCGAGCGTCCCTTGACCACAGCGAGGATGTCCGAGCGGAGGCAAACGGACGTTTCTTCTATGACGCTGAAAACGCCCTCCCGCGCCGCGTAGAGGAAGTCGTCAGACTTCCCCGAGCGTCCCTCGACCCTGCGAGTCTTGACCGCCATCTCGAGACCCAGTATCCTCCCGCCGTGACCGCCGATCATATCATCAAAGAGATGGAGAACTTGCCGCCTGGAGAGTTGGTGAAGGCGGTGAGACACGTCAAAGAACTCGATAAACGCCGCCAGTTGTCGGGTGAAGAACTTGGTGAGCTTGCGCAGCAGTTTATTGATGCCACCGACTCTGCCGAGGTTGACAGATTACGGCAGGCATTGGTGAAGGGCTTTTACGGCGAGGCGGCGAACTGAACCTACTCCCCCACCTTGTCTTCGAGCTTCTTCACGCGGGCGGAGAGGCTGGGCAGGCGGTTGATGCTGGCGAGGCGGCGTTTTTCCTCGCCGACAGGGATCGCGGGATAGCCGAGGTAGGTGGCTCCACCGGGGAGATCCTTCGTCACGCCGCAGCGGCCGGCGAGCGTGGCTTGGGAGCCGATCTTCACATGGCCGGCGACGCCGCACTGCGCGGCGATGACGACGTAGTCACCGATGTGGGCACTGCCTGCGATGGCATTGGCGGCCACGATGATGCAATGCTTCCCGATGACCACGTTGTGGCCGATTTGGACGAGGTTGTCGATCTTCGTGCCTTCGCCGATCCAGGTGCGGCCAAAGCGGGCGCGGTCCACCATGGTGCCTGCGCCGATTTCGACATCGTTGTCGATCTGCACGATGCCGGCCTGCCTGATTTTGCGGTGCCGGCCTTTGTCGAATTCGTAGCCAAAACCATCGCCACCGATCACCACGCTGCTGTGGATGATGACACGCTCGCCAAGCAGGCAGCCGGTGTGGACACTCACATTCGCAAACAGCTTCGAATCTGCGCCGATGCGGGCGTTTCGGCCCACGAAGCATCCCGCGCCGATCTCCGCCCCATCGCCGATCTCCACACCGTCTTCGATGACCGCATGCGGGCCGATGCGGACCTTGGTCGGATCAAACTTCACATCCTCGCCGATCACGGCGGTGGCATGCACGCCCGGTTTGAAGGGGTCCGGCTGCACACCGAATTTCTCCACGATGGTCTCAAACATCCGCGAAGGGTCCGCCACGCCGACACAGGCCACGTTTTCGGGCAATTTGGTCCACGTTTCCGGCACCAGCACGGCGCAGGCCTTGGTTTCTGCGAGCAGGGTGTCGTAACGCGGATCATGGAAGAAGCTCAGATCGCCCATTACGGACTCGCGGAGGTTGGCAAAGCCTTCGATGGCGGTGGATTCGCTCCCGGAGAGCAGTTTTCCGCCGACGATTTCTAGGATGTCTTTAACTGTGACGCGCATGAGGGCGCGAGAGTGGCAGGCCAGCGGGCAAAAGCGAACAAAGAAAAGCCTCTCCCGGAGGTTTTCTCGGCATTGGAGCCGCCATACTTTTCTGATTGAAACCCCGCCTTTCGTGCGATCTCTGCGCCCCCGTTTTTCCCCATGCGCAGCCTCCTCTTCTCCCTGCTCCTTGCTCCATGCTCCATGCCAGCTGCGGAGTCCCTCAAAGCCCTCCTCATCACCGGCGGCTGCTGCCATGACTATGCAAAGCAGCACGAGGTGATCGCCAAAGGCATCCAAAGCCGCGCGAATGTGCAGGTGGATGTCATTTGGACCGACGACAAGTCCACGAACCCGCCGCTACCGCTGTATGAGAAAGCGGATTGGGCCAAGGGCTACGACATCATCATCCACGACGAGTGCGCGGCGAGTATGAACAACAAGGAGACGCTCACCCGCATCCTCGACGCTCACCAAACAATCCCCAGCATCCAGCTTCACTGCGCCATGCACAGCTTCCGCACGGGAGAGAACCGCTGGTTCAAACGTCTCGGCCTGCAATCGAACTCCCACGGCCCGCAGGAGCCCATCGCGATCACCTTTGTCGATAAAGAGCACCCGATCACGAAGACAATGGCCGACTGGACCACGATCAAAGAGGAGCTCTACAACAACGTGAACCTGTTCGACGCCCATCCGCTCGCCATGGGCAAGCAGACGGTGAAAAACAAGGACGGCAGCACAAAGGACGTCGAATACATAGTCGCGTGGACGAACGAAAAAGCCGGTGCCCGCAGCTTTAGCACGACCATCGGCCACAACACCGAAACCGTCGCCGATGCGCGTTACCTCGATCTCATCACGCGCGGCCTGCTTTGGGCCTGTGACAAGCTCACGCCGGACTACCTGACGCCGTTCACGGGGCAGAACAAAGTGACGTTTGTCGCTGCAAAGCCCGTCGAGGCTCCGAAGCCGCCGCCCACGCCGAAAGACGCCACGGGCATCAAAGTGACCGCGAGCAGCACTCAGCCGGGCAATGATACCTGGAAGGCTGTGGATGGCGATGAAAACACCCGATGGTGCGCCAGCGGTGCTAACATGCCTGAGCGGCTTGAGCTTGAATTCGAAAAGCCGCAGGACCTCACGGGCCTCGAAATCGTGTGGGAGAGAAAAGACAAGTCCTACCAGCACAAGATCGAGATCGACGGCAAAATGGTGGCAGAAATTTCCATCTCCAAAAGCCATGTTTTGGAAGCCAAGCAGGCCAAAAAAATCGTCATCACCTGTACAGGCAACGACCACGGCGGTTGGGCCAGCATCCGCGAGGTGAAGCTCAAAGGCCCCGGCATCAAAGCCATCGCGCCGAAGCTCAGCGCTGAGCAAAAGAAGGAGTATGACAAGATGAACGATCCTCGCGCCAAGGAAGGCAACATTGTGCCGAAGATCGTGAAGCTCACGCCGGAGGAGGAAGCGGCCATTTTGAAGGATGTGAAGGTGGCCGAGGGCTTTGAGGTCACGCTTTTCGCGAATAGCGCTGCGGCGAACTATCCCGTCTTCGTCGCCGCGGAGCCG
>JBEIGR010000426.1:0-5333 GCA_040381795.1 Verrucomicrobiaceae bacterium
CACCCCGAAGGGCGCTGAATTCGGCATCACCGCAGCGGTGGTAGCCGCCCTGAAAAAGGAGGCGGACGACTACGCCGCGCTCATCGTGGCCCCGGATGATGCAATCAGTGGCAAGGCCGCCCTGACCAAAAAAGTGCGTCCCGCCTTCCAAGCCTTTGAAATCAAGCTCCAGACCATCGACGATCTCATCCTGCCGCTGCGCAGCACGGAAGCAGGAGCACTCCTCGTCGCCAAATACGAGCAGGCCCGCACCATCAACGACCGTGGCCGCCGCTCCGGCAAAGAGGAGCCAACTCCTGTGCCCGCTCCGAAACCGGCGGCGTAACTTTGGCTGATGATCGGAGCCGAAGAGCGGGAGGGATTCGACTGCCAGTCGAATCTACGAAAAGGGCCGTTGCAGAGCTTTTCGACGTTTTTGCAGGCGTGCGAGAAGTGATTGCCGTGTGTTTTGCCTGTTTTGCAGGCATTTTCAAGATGGTTGCGATTGTTAATGGTTTAATTGCAGCCGTTTCGAATTGTTTTGCGAAGACTTGAGCCTCCGCGACGGCAGAAATCATCGTTTTGCAGGCGTTTGAGGAGCTGTTGCAACGTTTGGTGGCCTTTTTGCAGCAGGTTGAGAGGCTCTCGCAGCGGTCAATCAGGCTCTTGTAAGCTCCGGGGCTGCTTTGGAAATGCGTTGTTCACGATTCTCCCGCCTTCGGCTCGCGGACGACGCGATCTACGCTTTGCCTGGTGATGATGTTCCCCTGAGAGTCGCTTTCCTGGATGATGATGGAGTTGAAGCAGAAGTTCATCGCCTATCCGAATGGCCGACATGGAGATGATTCGCGGCCTTTCGTCATCGTTTGGGTTCCGATTTGTATTCCCAGCCAAGACCTCTTTCTCATGTCGTGCGCCCCCCCCTTTTGCGAGAACTAAACAGCCCGTATCGAGGGCTGAAGATATAGGCGAGCATGAAAAGGCCGCCGAGCACGACGATGATGGTGGCGCTGACGCTCCAGCCGAGCGGATAGGAAAGGAAAAAGGCCGCCACGGAGCCGAGGCCGCCGATGATGCCGCCACCCCAGAAGAGCGTGCGGGCGTTGTTGGTGAGCAAATAGACCGTGGCCGCCGGGGCGACCATCAATCCGACGCTCAAAATGCAGCCGACGGCTTGCAGAGAGGAGATGAGCACGAGGATGGTGATGCCAAACAAGGCATAGCTGAGCAGCCTCACGGGTACTCCAAGGCTCGCGGCGATGTTTGGCTCGAACATGTAGATGAGCAGCGGCCTTTGCAGGGCGATCAAGGCCAGCACCGCGACGGCGCTGATGCCAAAGGCGATCCACAAATCGCTGTCCGCCATGCCGACGATGCTGCCGAAAAGCCATTCATCGAGCTGCTGGCGGATGTCGAGCTTAGTGAGGATGAGCAGACCGCCCGCGAAGGCCGTGGTGTAGAGGATGCCCATCGCCGTGTCCTGATCGAGTCGCGAGGTGCGAGATAGAAAGAGAGAGCCAAGGCCGACGATGAGTGCGGCAAACACCGCGCCTGCCAGCGCACTCCACTGTGTCAATCCGGCTACCAGCACGGCCAGCGCAATGCCTGGCAGCAGCGCGTGCGAGAGTGTCCCGATCTTCAGCGCCGATTTTTGCAGCACCACAAAAGCGCTCACAAAGCCATTCGCGAAGCCGATCATCAAACACGCCAGCAACGCCCGCTGAGCGATGGGCTCGGCGAGGCAGTCGGATAGCGTGGTGGAGAGGATCATGGGGGATTTAGGAGCGTGGGGGCGGGGTGGGGAGAAGTGCTCAGTGCTCGGTGTTCAGTGTGGCAGATGGCTGTGCAGTTACGTCCTCATAAGCACGAGCGATGTTCTCCTTCGAGAAAGCTTCCTTCATCGTGCCAAAAGCGATTTGCGTCCGTTTGATCAAGAGAAGCTCGTCGAAGATCTCCGGGGCGGTTTGGAGGTCGTGGTGGCTGGCGATGAGGAGTCGGCCTTCGTGGGTGAGCTCGCGGAAAAGTTTGGCGAGGCTGTCCTGAGCGGGTTTGTCGAGGCCGGTGAAGGGTTCGTCGAGCAGGAGGACGTGCGCTTCCTGCGCCAGGGCACGGGCGATGAAGGTGCGCTGCTGCTGGCCGCCGCTGAGAGCACTGATCTGGCGATCCTGAAGGTCGAGCAGGTTCATCGCGGTGAGGGCTCGTTCGACGATTTCGTTGTCATGACGAGAGAACGAACGCCACCAGCCGAGGTTCGGGTATCGGCCCATCTCGACGAGACCGCGCACGGTGATGGGGAAGTTCCAGTCGATGTCGCCACGCTGCGGCAGGTAGGCGATTTCATGGCTGCTGCGGGTGAGCGGCTTGCCACGCCAGAGGATGCTGCCGCTGTCGGCACGGATGAGGCCGGCGAGCGATTTGAGCAGTGTGCTCTTGCCGGCTCCATTCGGACCAATGAGGGCGATGCTGCGGCCGCATTCAGTGGAGAAACCAATGCCATCGAGCGCCAGCACCTCGCGGTAGGTGACGCGAAGGTTCGAGACCTCCAGCTTGTGATGGTGCGTGGAGGCATCGCCACCGCCGCCCCAGCAGACGTGACCGCAGGAAGTGTGATCGTGGTCGTTCGTAGTCACCATTGGAAGTGATAAACCTCGTTGAGGCTGCCCGCGGCAGACCAGTTGGTTTGACGTTTCGTATCCTGGCCATCGGGTTCGATTTCGATGGTCAGGGCCTGGTCAGGAGCGCCATAGGCCCAATCAGCGGCGACGAGCAAATCGAGGCTCAAAGGCAGCGTGGCATCGAATTCGACCGCGTTGTCCATCCAGTCGCCTTTCTCGAGCAACTCACGCTCGCCGAGCTTCACGCTGAGCTTCTCCGGCTTATGGACAAAACGCACGCGAACAAGCGATTTGGCCTCTTGAGGCTTCCCAGCGGCTTTCACAGCCTTCGGCGGCTCCACGGGGGCGTTTCCAGTCAAATAGGCCAGCGGGATCGCCAGCACGATGAAGGTGATGACGAGCAAAAAGAGCTGGATGGGCGGCGAACCTCGCATGGCGGCTTATTTCGTCGTGCCGAGCGCCGCCACGATGGCGCGGACGTTGTGGGCGATCATCGTTTCAAAGGTGTGCGCATGTTTCGCGGTGCCATCGGCCACGAGCGGATCTCCCATCTTCACGCCGGTGCTGCGCACGATTTCGGCGAGAACCTTCGGATTGGCCTGATCTTCGGGAAAGGCGGCCTTGATGCCATGCTCGCGGATGGTGGCGATGGATTCGGTGACGTGCTTCAGGCTCGAATCATCACTGCGAGACACGCCGAGGATCGAGATTGGCTCGAAGCCGAACTCTTTGCAGAAGTAACCGAAGGCGTTGTGCGCCGTGACGAGCTTGCGATCAGCCCGGTCAATCTTGGCGATCTCGATCTTCGCCCAGGTTTTGAGCTCGCCGAAGCGCTTTGAGGCGGCTTTGGCGTTCGCTGAATAGGCAGCCTCATTCGCTGGGTCGGCCTCGGCAAAGACATCGGCCACGATGCGGGCGGCCCGCTGCATGTTTTCGGCGCTGTGCCACCAGTGCGGGTCAAACTCGCCGTGATGATGATCGTGCCCGTCGCCATGATCGTGATCGCAGGCATAAGGGATGGACGGCACTTTTTCGCCGATCTCGACGAGCTTTACGCCCGCGCCGAGGCTATCGCGCAGCTTGTCGAGGTAGGTTTCGAGGCCTTTGCCGGAGGCGAGAATCAATTTCGAGCCGCGCATGGCCGCGATGTCCTTCGTGGCCGGCTCAAAGTGATGAATGTCACCACCCGGCTTGAGGATTTCGACGACTTCCACATTCGCTCCGCCCACCTGGCGGGCTAGATCAGCCACGATGGGATGCAACGAGGCCACCTTCATGGCCGCGAGAGCTGGCGAGGCGAGGCAAAGAAGGGCGAGGATGGTTTTCATGCAAGTAAGTAGCACTTACTAACTGCCTTCACAACGCCGTTCTTGCCATTCACCGCGCTTGCTTGATCGACTGAGACACTGGCACGGCGGCAGCTCACGAAATTCTGGACAGCTCCCCTGCCCTGTCGCATGGATGAGCCGCTGTTTCGTAATATCGACAAACCCCGACCTTTCCGCATGTTTTCCAAGGTGATCCGCCTGTTCATCCCCGCCATCGCTCTGACCCTGGCCGCCTGCTCCTCTGGCGGTGGTGGCCATCGTGGGCAGACGCAGTATTTGGAGGCCTTTGCGCCGCAGAGCGTGCCACATTCCTCTCTCTACGATGCCGATCAGGTGACCTACTGGGATGGCGACGGCATGTCCGGTGCTCCGAGCATCACGATCGACCTCGGTGACCAGAAGGCATACTTTTACAAAGGCGGCCAGCTCGCCGGGGTGAGTGCTCTTTCCACGGGCGATGAGAAGCACCCCACGAAGACGGGAAACTTCAAAATCATCCAGAAGGACCAGTGGCATAAATCCAACCTGTATGGCGACTTCGTGGACGCGGTGGGCAATGTCGTGGTGGCAAACATCGACATCACAAAGGACAAGCCGCCTGCTGGTGCCCGTTTTGAAGGCTCCAAGATGCATCACTTCATGCGTTTCACGGGTGGTATCGGCATGCATGAGGGTTTCCTGCCCGGCTATCCGGCCTCTCATGGCTGCGTGCGTATGCCCGGCCACATGGCTGCCACTTTCTACAACAATGTCAGCATGGGCACGCCGGTCACGGTGAAGCCCTGATGCCGTCAAAATTACCACTGCCATGACCGACCTCCCACTCGAAATCGGCCCCACGGAGGTGAGCTATCAGATGGGGCGGCCCGGTGATCGAGGCTTTCGCCTGATCGACTGCCGGGAGCAGGATGAATGGCACATCTGCCGCCTGCCCGGTGCCGTGCTGGTGCCGATGTCACGCATTGATGAACTCGCCCCCCTGGCCTTCACGAACCAGCAGGAGCATCTCATTGTGTATTGCCATCATGGCATGCGTAGCCAGCGAGTGGCCCAGTGGCTGCGTTCGAACGGCTTTGCGAACACGCAAAGCATGCGCGGCGGCATCGACGCGTGGTCCGATCTCGTCGATCCCGATATGCCGAGGTATTGAAGCCGGGCGAAATCGCGGAATGAAGTGACGAAGGATTTCGCGAGTGCCTGCGTTGTGGCAGAAGTTATGAAAACACACGTCATCCATCTCCTCGCGTTCTGCATTGCCTCCAGCGTGCTACTGGCTCAAGTGGACCAACCCAAGGCAGAGCCCCCATTCGCCATCCCGCCGGATGCGAATGGGAATAAGACCATCATCGCCCGTGCGGAGCCGCCACGGCCTCTGAAGGTGATCGTTTACAGCGGCCCTGGCGCACCTCCA
>JBEIGR010000427.1:0-5316 GCA_040381795.1 Verrucomicrobiaceae bacterium
AAATCCGCATTCAATACGCCCGCAGCGAGGTCGTGGACCGCACCATCGACACCGTGAAGCACAATCTCTTTGAAGGAGCCATCCTCGTCGTCGCGGTGCTGCTTTTGCTGCTCGGAAACTGGCGTGCGGCACTCATCGTGGCGCTCGCCATTCCGCTTTCCTTCCTCTTTGCGCTCATCGGCATGACCTTCGGCGGCGTGTCGGGAAATTTGATGTCACTCGGTGCGGTCGATTTCGGCCTCATCATTGATGGTGCGGTCGTGATGGTCGAAAACATCGTCCGCGTGCTGGGCGAGAAGCAGCATGAGCTGGGGCGAAAACTGACCGCGAAGGAACGCCTCCAGGCCGTGCATGAAGCGGGCGAGCAAGTCGGCAGTCCGATGTTCTTCGGCGTGCTGATCATCACGCTCGTGTATCTGCCCATCCTCGCCCTCACTGGCATCGAGGGGAAAATGTTCCACCCCATGGCGATCACGGTCATGCTGGCGCTCGGCGGTGCTTTGGTGCTCGCACTGACTTTGATGCCGGCGCTTTGCTCGCTGCTGCTCGGCGGCAACATCAGCGAAAAGGACAATTTCCTCATGCGCTGGGCCAAAGCAGCCTACGAGCCGCTGCTGGGCCTCGCGTGGAAACTGCGCTGGGGCGTCGTCGCAGGCGTGGCGGCGCTTTTGATCGGCACGGTGGCGATTTTCATGAGCTTGAAGCAGGAATTCGTGCCCACGCTCAACGAAGGCTCCTGGACCGCGATGGTGTACATGCCAGCCAACACCAGCCTCAAAACGTCCTTGGCCCGTTGCGTCAAAACGCAGGAGTATCTCATCAATAAAGTGCCGGAAGTGACCCGCACCTTTGCCCGCATCGGCACGAGTGAGGTCGCCACCGATCCGATGTCGCCCGGCGAATACGATCTCTACATTTTCTACAAGCCGCGTGATCAATGGCGCAAAGAAAACGGCGTCCCTGTGACCCGCGACCGCCTCGCCGAGCTTGTCCGCGCCGAACTCGCCAAAGAGGTGCCGGAGCAGGATTATGACTTCGCGCAGCCCATCCAGATGCGTTTCAACGAAATGCTCGAAGGCTCCCGCGCCGATCTCGCCGTGCGCATTTTCGGCGAGGACTACGACACGATGGAAAAGGTGGCCGAGCAGGTCAAAACCATCCTCGAAGGTCTCGAGGGCACGGACAACGCCGAATTCGAAAGCCAGGGCCGCGTGCCCGTGCTCGAAATCCGCGTGGACCGCGCCGCGATGCTCAAGTTCAACGTCGAAGCCGCCGAGGTGAATGCCGCCATCACCACCGCCATGGCCGGACACACCGCTGGCACGCTCATTGAGCACAATCGCCGCCGAGCCATCGTCGTGCGTTTGCCGGAGAACCTCCGCAACGATCCCGAAATCATGAAAGCGCTGCCTGTGCGCACGCAGGACGGCGGACTCATCACGCTGGGCCGTCTCGCCGAGTTCGTCGAGGTGCCACAGGTGGATGCCATCGGCCGTGAGTCCGGTCATCGACGCGTGGGTTTGAATGTCGATCTGGCGGGCGGCACCGATAGCGAAGCCTACGTCACCGCTGCGCGTGAAAAGATCAAAGCCATCCAGATACCGGATGGCTACCGCGTCGAGTTTGGCGGCCAGTTTGAGCATCTGCAGGAGGCGCGTGCACGGCTCATGGTCGTCGTTCCGCTGGCGCTAATTCTCATCTTTGTGCTCATCCACAGCGCTTTCAAAAGTGTGATGCAGACGCTCATCATCTACACCGGCATCCCGCTCGCCATCACCGGCGGCGTGGCGGCTCTTTGGATGCGTGACTTGCCTTTCAGCATCAGCGCCGCCATCGGCTTCATCGCCCTGTGCGGTGTGGCCGTGCTGAATGGCGTGGTGCTCATCAGTTGTTTCAACCAGCTCCGCAATGCAGGCCGCGATGCCGCTGCGGCAGTCGGCGAAGGCAGCTTGCAGCGCCTGCGGCCCGTATTGATGACGGCCCTCGTCGCCAGCCTCGGCTTCATCCCCATGGCCATCAGCGAAGGTGCCGGAGCCGAGGTGCAGCGCCCGCTTGCCACCGTCGTGATCGGCGGGATCGTCAGCAGCACGTTTTTGACGCTCTTTCTGCTGCCGGTGCTCTACCGCTGGCTCATCGGCCGTCCCGCGAGGTCACGAGCACATGAGGAAGTCCATTCGCATCCTGAACCCCAACTCACCCACGCATGAAAACAAGGCTCACATCCCTCATCCTCCTCCTGTTCATCAGTCCGTGCTTCGCAGGCACCTGGGTGCCTCTCCAGGTGGATATGAAAGGCTCCCATGAAGCCCACAGCGGCAGCAGCGCCGAGGAAAAACACCACCGCTGGCTGGAGATCAAGGTCACTGGCACCGGACTTAAAGACAGCGCCCAACTCCGGCTGGAGTGGACCTTCTTTGCCGACGACCTCGATGCAGACTCGATCGTCAAGCAAGCCGAGGGCGCCGAGATGATCGACCTCTTGCCCGGAAAATCTGGCAGCGTGAAGACCAAGGAAGTGATTTTTGACTACACTCGCCAGCACTCCGAGCGCATCCGTGGTGGAAGCCGTCCCGTCTTCAAAAAGATCGGTGCCACCGGCCACCGCTACCATGGCTGGGTCGTGCGTGCGTTCATCGGCGATGAAAAGGTCGGCGAAGCCTCCAGCAGTCGGGACATCGCCAAACTGGCCGCCAAATAGGCGAAGGCCTAGCGTCCCCAAGTTAACCATATTCAGCCGCAGAGGGGATGGCAGAAAAAGGCATAACGCAGTTAATTTCAGGACTAACAAACAACCATGACCTCCTCGACCGCTCTCGGCGACTACAAACCCACCCTCGACGGTGCTGCTTCGCACTATAATGACCTCGATCAATTTTACCGCGAGATCTGGGGCGAGCATGTGCATCACGGCCTCTGGCTCACGGGTAAGGAGAGTGACACCGAGGCAGCGGAGAATCTGGTGACGCTCGTGGCCAAACTCGGCGGCACCGGCAAAGGCAGCGACGTGTGTGACATTGGCTGTGGCTATGGAGCGACGGCGAAGATCCTAGCGGAGCGCTATGGCGCGGACGTCACCGGCTTGACCATTTCCAGCACGCAGTGGCGCTACGCTCAAGAGCACAACGATGTGCCCGGCAAAACCACTTACCTCTTGCGGGATTGGTATCAGAACCAACTGCCGGACAATCGCTTCGACGTGGTGGAAACGGTGGAAAGCCTGGAGCACATGCCGGACCTTCCCACTTTCTTCCGCGAATGTTACCGTGTGATGAAGCCCGGAGGCCGCTTGGTGGCCCTGGCCTGGATGGGGTGCGAGAATCCCAGTGAGCTGTCGAAGCGTTTCCTGATCGACGCCATCACGCGAGAAGGCCAGATCGCCGGGGTGAGGCCCGAGAGCGAGTTCCGCGCCGCGACTTTGGCGGCGGGATTCACGAACTACCAGTTTCACGATTACGCCCGGCAGGTGAAGAAAACCTGGCCGCTGTGTGCCTGGCGCACGGTGAAGGGTTTTTTCGCGAAACCCCACTATCGCAGCTTCCTTTTCAGCGCGAAGAACCCCAATCGCGTCTTTGCGATCACGCTGTTCCGCATCTGGCTGGCCTATGAACTCGGAGTGATGCATTATGGCGTGTTTAGTGCTGATAAACCCGCGAGTTGATCCAAACAAAAATTTAGCCTCAAACCTCATGATCACACGCCACTGTCTGCTAGCTCTGTTGCTCTTCTCCGCCATCGCGAGGGCAGAAACTTGGAACGGCAGCGCCAAGATCACCTTCGATGGCACTTCCACCCTGCATGACTGGGGTGGAAAGGTCAGCGCCGAGCCGTTCAAGGCGGATGTGACCATGAATGGCGCCAAGCCGCAGCGTGTGGTTTCAACCGTCACCGTCAAAGCTGCCGGGATGGATACCGCCGAGGCGAAGCGCGATGAAAACATGCGCAAGGCCATGAAAATCACCGATCACCCGCTCATCACGGGCAAGATCGATGCGGATTTCAACCAGATCGCCGCCTCAGGCACACCGACGAAGCTGCCTCTGGCACTGACGCTCCTCGGCAAGCCGCAAAACATCACCGGCACCATCTCCAATTGGCAGCTCAAAGGCGGCAAGGCCAGCTTTGACCTCGAATTCCCAGTCTCGATGAAGGCCAGTGGCATCAGCGTTCCTGCCGTTTTGCTTTTCATTCGAGTCGGCGACGACATCACCGTCCGCGCCCACGTCACCCTCACAAAACCATGAGTTCCTACCTTCACAAAATCGCCACGCGTGCACCACAGTGGGCCTACGAGCAGGCCTTCATCCGCGATCGGATGAAAGGCTGGACGAACGATCCCAAATCCAAACGTCTCATTCACGCCATCTACAACCGCAGCGGCATCGAGACGCGGCACAGCGTGCTGGGAGACTTCTCCAGCGAAGCGGAGGCTCATCTCTACCGCACGGATGCGGAGGGCAAAATCATCTCCCCCGGCACGGCCCAGCGGAATGCGGTGTATGCCCATGCTTCACGCGAATTGGCCGTCAAAGTGGCGCGGCAGGCGCTGGACGGTGAAGCCGGTTTTTCAGCCCAGGATGTGACGCACGTCGTTTTCGCCTCCTGCACCGGTTTTGCCAATCCGGGGCCTGATTACCATATCATCCGCGAGCTCGGACTTCGCGGCGGTGTTCAGCGATACACCTTGGGCTTCATGGGCTGCTATGCAGCCTTTCCGGCGCTGCGAATGGCCGCCCAGTTTTGTGAGGCTGATGCAGAGGCGGTGGTGCTCGTAGTTTGCCTGGAACTCTGCACGCTGCACATGCAGATCGACGAGAAGCCGGATAACATCCTCGCGAATTCACTCTTCGCCGATGGTGCAGCGGCGGCCATCGTCAGCGCCCGTGAACCGATGAAAAACCGCCCAGCCTATGCGCTGCGTGGCTTTACCTCGGCGCTGCTGCCCGCTGGCGAGGCCGAGATGGCCTGGGACATCGGCAATGAGGGCTTCAACATCGTTTTGTCCAGCTACGTGCCGGAGATCATCGGCGCAAACGTGCGCCATCTGGCGAACGATCTGCTCCAGAAGCATGACTTGAAGCTGGAGGACATTCAGGAATGGGCCGTGCATCCCGGTGGGCGCAGCATTCTCGATAAAGTGGAGCAAAGCCTGCAACTGAAGCCCGAAGCACTCGCTTCCTCACGCAGCGTGCTGGCTGATTACGGCAACATGAGCAGTGCCACGGTGCTCTTCGTGCTCAAAGACCTGCTCGAAGAGGCCGAGACGGATCACGCACTCACCATGGCGATGGCCTTTGGACCCGGTCTCACCGTCGAGAC
>JBEIGR010000428.1:0-5311 GCA_040381795.1 Verrucomicrobiaceae bacterium
GAGTAGCGGTCCTCTTGATTGCCGATAAGGTCGTCCTGGTAGCCGGTGCCATCAATGGTGTAGCTGGTGGTCGTCGAGAAGCGGGGAGACCAAGCGTAGTTGATGTTGAAATTGTTGAAGCCGTAGAAGTACTGCCCGTTCCAGAGCGTCGTAGAGCCACCGTAACCAAAGGCGTTGTTCGGCTCCACGCCGTAGGTGGCGAAGAAATTATTGCTGATCTTGAGTCGCTCGGAAAAACGATGCTCGAAATTGATCGTGGCCCGATTGTTATAAAAAGTGTCCTGGAAGGTCGGAGCACCATCTACGTAATGCACCACGCTGGAGTCGAGGGAGAAACTGAACGGCGTGGTTTGATCCGGGCGGGTGTACATGATGCCGACGCCTGCTGTGGCGAACCAAGAGTCGATCTCGCTCGGGGTGCCGGGGCCAGCGTTCTTGTAATCGAGGCGGTCATAGCCGCCGTTGCTAAAGATCGAGAATGTCAGCGGCTGCTCGGTGCGGAAATCTGCGGAGTAGTTCTGAATTCCAACCAAGCCCTGAGCGTGCAGCGCTGCGGGGGCGAGCATCAGGGCAGTGAGACAAAAAAAGGCAAGGCTTGAACGCATAAGCTTAAGTGTAAGGATTTATTAGACTTGCCAGAGGGGGTGAGGCTGTAAAAATCCAAGAATCAACGATTTGAACGGCATTACTTCAGGACGGCAGGCGAGACGGGATCGGGCGTCGTGGGCGTTGGCAGCGGGCCGGAAGCCGGTGGCTGGATGAGGAAGACACCGCGGATGGTCGCAGGCACAAAGAAGTCTTCTTCTTCCGCCGCAGGAGTGATGACGGGGTTTTTCGGCATCACTGGATTCTTGCCAGGATTTTTTTCGCTCGTGAGCATCACGGGCTGTTCACCATTGATAGCGGGGGCGGCTGGAGCGGATGTCACAGCGACGATACCAGAAACGACCGATGAGGCTGCTTCATTGATGGCGACAACTTGCTTTGGTGCCACGGTGCTCGCCGTCTGCACGATCTGCCCAGCAAGTGTGGCATCAGCCTTTGAAGCGATAATTGCGGCCTTCACGATATCAGCGGCGCAGCCTTCATTGATAACAAGAGCGTCTTCGACAACCATGAGCACCTTTGTGGGATCTTTTTCGACGGCGACACGCACATCATTGGCGATTTCAGAGCAGCCACCAGCCTGCGCCATGAGTGCGGGAGCAGTTGCGAGGAGCAACAAGCAAGCGAAAGGGCTTGCAAAACGGGAGCGAAGTCCAGTGTTCATAGGCGGCAGGGTAATTATGGAGTTTCAGGATTGAACGCGTTCTCAGAGCGGGTAGTGGGAATCGAACCCACATGGCCAGCGTGGAAGGCTGGAACTTTACCATTAAGCTATACCCGCGATTAGAACTATAATAACGCGTAACATCATGCTGCCGCAAGACATTTTTTAGAATTAGCATGAAGAGTTTGAAATTTTAGAATGCCATATCGACCGACATGCCTTACTTCTCAGATACTTCATCTTTTCCCAAGACTAGCTAATTAGCATCTCTGTTTATGATGGCAAGCCCGGATTCGCGACTCTTTTTGGATGATCGAATTCATCAAGAAATCGGACTTTTCTTTACCTTCAGAAGGAAATTCATGGGCGCAGTTCTATTTCATGACTGTGTTCTGAAACAAGACCTATCTTTCGGAGGCACGTTTTTCAGCCTGAAAGTGGCACCGGCAATGTTTAATACCTACCATGGATTGAAGACCAGATTTTGCTCTCCAGCCGTTCTTTTCGCCCCGTTTGCTAATTGGAAGATTTTTGGGAGGAGGCTTTCGAGTCTCTTTCGGACAGTATTTTCACTGACTTTAAGAGGCCTATTCAGCGTTGTCACTGACTTCAAGTAGCGATCATCTGCGGATTGGTCTTTTCGCGGCATGCTGAGGTGTGATCTGCAATGCCAGCCGAAGCAAAATTTCAAAATAAAAGCTCTCAAATTTGATAGTCAATAGTAAAATCTTATCATATAAGATATAAATTTTACTTGTTTATCATGAGTTCCTTATCAAAAACTACGTCTTGGATGCTTCTGATCCTAATTTTTGGGGTTGCTGCAGGTAAAAGGCTGGAGGCCGCTGTTACGGCCTCCAGCCTAGTTATTGTCGGCTACGATCACTTTCACGATAGCTTCACCATGGTGACTCTCGCCCCCCCCCTGAGCGCCGGGTAGACGATTGACTTCACTAACAACGACTGGAGCAGCGCTCAGGGCAAATTCAATGGTTCCGATGCCTCCCAGGGCGCGGGGAACGAGTCGCTAATCAATCTCACCCTCACCCGAGACGTGAACAAAGGCTCCGTCATTTACTACGGGGCTGATGGAGCCGACTGGTCATGGACGAAATTCGGTGTCATCCCCGGCCAGATCGGCGGAATGGCCGTTTTTAGCGATCTGGCACTCGAATACGAGTCCGACCAGATCTATGCCTTTCAAGGTGGCGCCTCGAATCCCCTGCTAAACCCCACCAGCTACATCTACGCCCTCCACTTAGGCAGCATCGACTACCCGTTCCTCTCCGATTCCGAGGACACTTTTATTGGGGATATCCCACCCGGCCTCAGCCTCGCAGCAAAAAACGCCTTCGCCCATAAAAACCTGAGCTTCCACGGCGACGCTAACGGCACTCATTCCGCCTGAGTGGCTCAACATTTCTTCTCCGGCCGTCTCCGCGCTCCATCCTCATGCGGCACCAAGGCGCATTGGATTGAAGTATGCTACTTCGATGCTGTAGGGCGTCTTGCGTTTTGATCAGGCCACACTCGATCAAGCTCTCATCAATGCCGGCTTGAGTGCCTTTCTGCCCGGCACACTCATCGTCGTTAAAGGCGTGAATCTTGGTGCTCAATCGCTCGCCTGCGATCCACTCAATGGCGGCTGGAGCTTCGAACTCGTCGCGGGCCAAGGTGCTCGTGACCACAGCGAGACGCTCGTGAACGGCAATCTCAACATCGGCAATAATGGCGATGTCGTCTGGATCTCCTCCAGCAATCCACCTGCCCGCCATAGCGATACCAGTGGCTTCATCCACGCCAACGCTACGACCGTCGCCGCCGCGTTTTGCAGTGAAAACATCCTCGCCGCCACCATCACCAAGGGCCACTCCATTGCCAACATCGGAAATACCACCGAGTCACTCGCCTCCACCACCATTGCCACCATGGGCTTGGCCAATGGCGGCACGAATTCGACCTGGATCACGGGCCTCCGCAGCAGTCCGCCTGAGATCAATGCCGTGCCAGAGCCATCCCGCACACTCATGACCATGGCCGGCCTCATGGCGCTGCAAAGTCAGCGCAGCCGCCGGAAAGGAGGCCCGTATGCCTAAAGCCGCACGCCGCCGATGCACCGATGCCGTACTGAGCGATTCGAAAGCCTTCCAGCCTTGGTGGCGGGATGATGCCTTTTCGCCCATCCGCTGCTCGCGGCCCAAGTCCCTGCGATTCCACATTGGTGATCCATTTAATCGTTTTGCTGCGCTTTGTTACCTCATCATCGCCATTTCCATCATCAGCCCGGCAGTCATTTTGATCGCGAGCGATTTCACGCCTGGCGCCGTGCATCACGATTGGAAAACCGATCCCATGGGAGAAGTCCGCCGCAGTCTGCTGGAAGGTCAGAGCCGCAGCGCCCTCGCCTCGCTCAAAGCGGCCATCGATGCCTCGCCGGGCGGTGCGAAACTACTTCGTGCCCTTGCCGCTCTCGCGGCAGATTCTGCGCCCGCCGAGGCACGCCGCGCCTACCACAAGCTCAATTCCCTCGGGCTCGCCACGCATGCCGGTAGCTCCGGTCATGCGGCCTTATTGGCTCGTTTGCATGATTTCACTGGCTCGAAGGCCATCCTCTCGAACCTTCCGAAGGAGGCGCAAAGCATCTCGCACGCGCAGTTTGCCTGACTCGACGTCTGGCGTGAGGTCGGTGATTTCGCCGCCACCGCGCTCGATATTTCCAAGGACCGCCCCAAGACCATGCGAGCCATCCTCCGCAGTGCCCGCACCGGCCGCCTGCCTTTGAACACCTTCTTGCGTTCCCTCATCGGCAGCCCCGCCATGCACGATGAAAGCATCCAGGAGCAGCTCATCTACCTGAGCCTTCTCGCCGATCAAAAAAACGATTCCATGCTCGCCATCGTGCGCAACCGTCGCCAGCTCGAGCCGCAAAACGTCTATCTCCGCTTCCTCGAAGCCCTCGCCCGACACAAAACGGGTGCCAGTGCCGGTGAAGCCGCCAGCCTTCTCGTTCCGCTTCCGCGCCATCGGTGGCATCAGGGCGAGGCCGCCGTCATCGCCAGCATCCTTGCCTCCTCCGGCCAGATCGACCGCAGTGCGCCTCTCGCCGCGCAAATCGACGCCACCCAGCTCTTCGCCGAAGAAAACGCCCTCTTCGCTCCTTGGCAGCCCCGCTTGAACGCGGCTGGCTCCAACCTGGTCGGCAGCCTCGGCTCCGAATAAAATCAAACCGAAGCCTGAGAAAGACCTTCCGCTTCAAAACCCGCTCGGGTCTTCAACAGCGAAGCCATCCACGCAAAGCCAAACAACACCGTTCCCGCCACCACCACCGCTGCAGCCATCGGGCAGCCAAGGATGAGCGAGAGATGCAGGCCGCCGATGGCGCTAAGCGCCGCATGCAGCACGCTGAGGACGAGACAAATGGGTAGCCGCGTGCTCAAAAGCTGCGCCGTCGCTCCCGGCAGGATGAGCATGGCGATCACGAGGATGGCCCCCACGCTTTCAAACGCCGCCACGATCACAATCGAAAGCACCGCCATCAGCGCGAGATGCATTTTCCCCGGCGCAAAACCCTGCGAACCCGCCAGCAACGCATCAAAGGAGGTAATGAGCAGCTCCTTGTAAAACAGCACGATCAAAACCGCGACGCTGAATGCCACGCCGCCCATCACCAGCACCGGAGCGGGCATGCCGAGCGAATACTCGGCGAGCGCGAGATTGCTCAACTCGCCATACAGCACGCATTCGGCATCGAGGTGGACCTTGGAGGCGAAGACATTGATCAACACCACGCCGAGCGCGAAGAGCGAGCAGAAGGTGATGCCGATCGCCGCATCCGCCTTGATGCGGCTGCGCGTGTGCAGGAACTCGATCAAAAACGTGGTGATGAGCCCCGCGCCGAGTGCTCCGGCCAGCATCGCCGGCAGCGTGAGCTTCCCTGAGATCAAAAACGCCACCGCCAGCCCCGGCAGCACGCTGTGGCTGATCGCATCGCCCACGAGCGCCATGCGGCGGAGGATGAGGTAATTCCCCACCAGCCCGCAC
>JBEIGR010000429.1:0-5309 GCA_040381795.1 Verrucomicrobiaceae bacterium
CTCACATAGTCGGCGGGCCGTTCAGCGGCCAAAAGGCGTCCGTGAGCATCCAGGAAAGCCTGCATGGCCTGCGGTGCCTGCTGCTGGGCGAGGAACAAAACATGGCGCACCTGCTGCACAGCGGGCAAACCGGCGGCGCGTTCGGATTCGGCCTGGATGAGCGCTTCTTTGCGCTCGGGTGAGAGGCGAATGACCTGCGCCAGCGCGGCGTGGCGCAGTTCTTGGGAGGCGGAGATTTGTTTAACGAGGTACAGCAACTCAGCCGCCTCGTTCGCGGTGAGGCTGGCATCACGGCTGAGGAGAGTGAGGGCGAGGCGTTGGCTCGCTGAATCGCCACGGGCCGTTTGCCAGATGATTTGACGTGCCCGCGTGCGCTGAGCCTCATCTTGCGATACAGCGAGATCGAGCACGGCGCGGCGAAAGACGGCCTCGGGATTGTTGGCGGCTGCTGGGCTGCTTTGCAGGCGTTCGCCCGCCTCGGCGGTGCGGCCTTGGCGCAGCAGCAGGCTGGCCTCCAGCGCCACGGCCTCCCAGCTCTGGCGCTGGGTCTCGGGCAGCTCGCTTAGCGCTCTTTGTGCCGCCTGCATGTCACCGCGATGGAGCTGGGCTTCGACAAGCTTGAGGTGCATCTCCGGCGTCATGCCTCCCGCGGCCTGCAATTGGGCTAGTGTGCGCAAAACCTCATCCGGGTGCGCATTCAGGCCCACCAGCACCTGTACCCAGGTGCGCAGCAGCTCCGGGTCTTCTGGCGTGTGACGGGCGGCTTTTTGCGCGGCCTCCAGCGCGGCCATGAAGTCCTGCTGCTCGATTGCGGCCCGGGCATCCGCTACATGGCCCCGGCTCTGCATTGCCACCCACCACCGCATCAGCGGACGTCCGCCCACGGTTTCGACAAGGAGCAGAACAAGGCCGACAATGACCAGCACCCCGAGCGAGAGCAGCGCGAGCTGGATGAGCTGCCCCTTCGAGCGGGCATGACGGGAGAGATCGCGGATGGTGGACATGGTAGCTGGCAGCCGTGATCGATTTGCGTGACGATTCTCCGAACAAATTAGGGCAATGGTTTTACCAGAGGGTGGTGACGCCGGGATAGGTAGGGATGATGAGATCGGAGGTGAGGATTTGTAGATTATGCTCCTGGGCGGTGGCAATGATGAGGCGGTCAAAGGGATCTTTGTGGAGCAGAGGCAGCGCGGACGCGGTGAGGGAGATGGCGGAAGTGACGGGAAGCTCGTGGACGTGATGCTGCCTTAACATGGCAGGGAACCAGATGGCAGGAGCTCGGGGCAGGATGAGCTTTCCTGAGTTGTGCTTTTGGCCGATCTCAAAGGCGGAGATGGCGGAAATAAAGACTTGAGAACCGGGGGCTTCGAGGAGGATGCGGCTGACCTCGGACAAGGCCCGGCCGCTGTCTTGAAGGGCGATCAGGCCGCAGGTATCGAGCAGAATCATCGGCAGTCCTCCGGCCATTCGTCTTCGGTGGCTGGTTCTACCGGGTCATACCCTGGGGCTAGCATCACGCGCAACTCCGGGTCTGGGGTAAGGCGGCGGATCGGTGCGGCACCCATGGAAACCAAGCGGACGCGAGGCTCACCGTTGCTACAAAGGATGACTTCCTCTCCGCTGATGGCGGCTAGGACGAGCTGGGAGAGGCGGCTCTTCGCCTCGTGCATGTTGACGGTGATCATGGCTAGCTAACTTAGCTAATGACTGCCGGTTTGGCAAGGCTGGCGGTGCTGCAGCTTAACCTGGAAGTACACCGAGCTCGTCTCTGTGAGACGCCTCCCAGCCGTCTCACAGAGAAGGCCTACAATGAAAGGGTCAAAGATTCAAAGCGCAGAGGGCAGCCGACGACGCCTCAGAAGCACACCACCCACTCCGGCTAAAGTGAGCATCATGCGTGATGGTTCCGGGACAGCACTTGCGAGACGGAACCCGATGATTTCGTTCTCGCCCGCGGGCGTGCCGCTGCTGCGGCCAAAGACGCTCAGGTAGTACTCGGTGTCGTTCCAGGAACCCCCGCGCAGACCACGATCGCCTCCGATAATTGCTTCATTCCATTCCCACACATTCCCTCCCAGGTCATAGGCTCCGAAGTAGCTGCCGCTCGTGGCTCCGGCGCTGCCCACGGTGGTCACGTTGCCGCTCTGGCCGTTCCAGATGGCTCCGCTGTCGTAGTTCGCCACATTGGCTCCGTCGTTGGTGATGTTGCCATTGGCATCCACCGTGGCCGGGGTAGGCGTTGTGTTGCTCTGCGTGGGAACAAACCAGTAGCTGTCCGCGTCCCCGCCCAAGCCCGCTGGCTGGTAGTAGGCGGCCTTATACCACTCATCCTCCGTGGGCAGCCACACATTGGCACTGCCGCTTTTGACCACGGTGGCGGCGGAGATGCTCATGTCATACGCCCCGCTCTCCGTGGTGGCAGCGCCCTGGCCGTTGTTGATCCAGTTGGTGAAGCGCATCGCATCCGCGATGCTCACGTAGTTCACCGGCTTGTCCGCCATGTCCGTCTTCACGGCATAGGTGAAGCTGCCGCTGCTGCCACTCTGGGTGATGCCGCCACGCGCATCGCTGCCCATGCTGGCATTGTAGAGGTTATTCGTGTCGGCTGCTGCTTTGGCATTGAGGAACGCCACATACTGCGCATTCGTCACCTCATACTTGCCGATCTGGTAGGCGTAAGCCACCGCGCCAAATGCGCCGCCAACGTAATTTTGATCAGCCGCATTCCCGGCATCCCCCACGGTGACGTATTCAATGGTAACAGTAGCGTGGACGCTGGCAGCGAAGGCCAGGGCGGTGAGGAGTGTGAGTGATGTTTTCATGCCAGCAGTGGATATGCCAGCAGTGGATATGCCAACGCGGCGATTTCTACACGACCGGCGGCGTGGTCGTCAACGGGAAAAACCAGGCGTGTGATAAAGCAGCCATCACCGTTCCATCCCGCAGGCGCGGGAAGCTGAACGCCCGGCAGGCCGAGAAGATCGTCTATTGGGTCTTTGCGCGTCTCCCACGACTGCGGCAGTCGCTCGCTCGCCACTCGGCGCGCTGGCGGCTACTTCCCACCGCTTCCTCATTGCTTCCAGCGGCGAAACCCTGACTCTTTTCAGCAGCGCGGCAAGTCAGGCGATGTGGCGGCGTAGGTTTGGGAGTAACTCAACGCCATCCGCATGAATCCCAAGACGGCCTCCATCACCAGCGCCTTCAGTCCCGCTCGCGGAGATCTGTTGCGTGTCGGTTCCACGCGGCGTGGCTTTCTTCAGACCGGACTCGCAGGCTTGGCGGGCGTTTCGATGCCCTCGCTGCTCCAAACGCAGGCGTTGGCAGCCGCAACCGGACAGGCGAAGAGCAAGACGAACGTGATCCTCTTCTGGCTTTCCGGCGGGCCGAGCCACATCGACATGTGGGACCCGAAGCCGGATGCGCCGAGCGAGATTCGCGGCCCCTTCGGCCACATCTCGACGAAAGTGCCCGGCATTCATGTCTGCGAGCACCTGCCGCTCACGGCGAAGATCATGGACAAGCTCACGCTGATCCGCTCGGTCGATTGCAGCGCCAGCAATCACACGCCGATCACCATGCAGGCCTGCAATCCTCTCGCCAAGCGCACGAACGATGGTCGTGATGGCGGCGGCTGGCCGTCGATGGGTTCGATTGCGGCGAAGTTTCGCGGAGCGAACGCGCCTGGCATTCCCGGCTATGTCGCGCTAGCAGACTCGTTGCCTGCCGACATCTGGGGCGCGGGCCACATGGGCGGCGACTTTGAACCTGTCAGCGGCAAGGATTTGTCCGGTCGTCTCAAACTCTCCGAAGGCCTGACCATCGAGCGTCTCGGCAATCGCCGGGATTTGCTCACGCAGATGGACGACTGGAAGCGCAGCGTCGATGGCAATGCTCAAATCGCCGCTGCGGATCGCTACACGCAGCAGGCCTACGAGGTGCTCATGACCGGCAACGCGCAACGTGCCTTCAATCTCGATGCCGAAACGCCTGCGATGCGCGACCGCTACGGCCGCGACAGCATTGGCGAAAAAGCGCTGCTGGCACGTCGCCTCGTCGAAGCCGGTTCCACCTTTGTCACCGTGAGTGGCGCGTGGGGTTACTTTGATCATCATGGCGATGAAGTGAAATGGGGCGGCATCAAGAAGGGCCTCACACCGCTGCTGCCGAGCGTGGACCGCACGCTGCACGCCATCGTCACCGATCTCGAAGATCGTGGCCTGCTCGACAGCACGCTCATCCTCATGATGGGCGAGTTTGGCCGCAGTCCGACCATCAACAAGAACGCCGGACGTGATCACTGGCCGCGCGTGATGTCCATGGTCGTCGCCGGTGGCGGCATGAAACACGGCCAGGTCATCGGCAGCACCGACCGACAAGGCGGCGACATCGACAGCCGTCGCGTCGCACCGGGGGATCTCGCTGCGACGGTGTTTCACCATCTCGGCATCGAGCAGAACACCAACTGGATCGATCCGCAGGGCCGTCCTCGACCCATCGTTGCCGATGAAGGCAAGGTGATCAGTGAATTGGTTGGTTGAGTCCGGTGCGCGAGCGCATTCTCCCGCATCCCATGAACGCCAGACTTCTCTTCGCGATCCTTGCCAGCGGGCTTTCTCTTTCTGCACATGACCTCGTCATCGCCAACGGTCGCGTGATGGACCCGGCGACCGGTCTCGACGCCGTGCGACATATCGGCATCACGGGTGGCAAAATCAGCGCGATCTCTGAGACGCTGCTGACAGGCGACAAAGCCCTCGATGTAGCCGGGCATGTCGTGGCACCCGGTTTCATCGACATCCATGCGCACGGCCAGACCACGAGTGACATGCAGATCCAGGCACGCGATGGCGTGACGACGGCGCTTGATGTCGAAGTGGGAGTTTATCCGGTGGAGCCTTGGTATCGCTCGATGGAAGGCAAGGCACCGCTGAATTATGGTGCAACAGTGGGTCACATCGCAGCAAGGTTTGCAGCGTTTCATCCTGGCATCGAAGTCGGCCACTGGACGGTCAATCGGGCGCGTCTCGCTGGTCTCGGCGCATCGCCCGCAGGTGCCAACAAGATCGCGAGCGAGGCTGAATTGAAGCTCATGGACGAGGCGATTCGTCGCGGGCTGGATGAAGGCGCGCTGGGCATCGGTTTCGGCATCAATTACACGCCAGCGGCTGATCCTAGCGAGATCGAGGTGATGTTTCGCATCGCGGAGGAACGCAAGGTGCCCGCGTTCGTCCACACGCGAGCGTTTGGCATCGCCGCGATCCGCGAGGCCATCGACACGGCGAAGAAAACCGGCGCGGCGCTGCACA
>JBEIGR010000430.1:0-5293 GCA_040381795.1 Verrucomicrobiaceae bacterium
CCCCTGGTCACGAGCCGATCTCGATCTCTCCCAACTCGATCTCATTGCTCCCAAGCTCGAAGCCCAGCCGTTTGATGTGCTGCTGAACCCAGCCGGCATGACCAGCCCGGATGTTTGCGAGGCTCGGCAAGATGAAGCCATGATCGTGAATGTGGAAGCCCCTGCGAGGATGGCGGCGTGCTGCCAGCGGCTGGGAAGGCGGTTCATTCATTTCAGCACGGACTATGTGTTCGATGGTTCAAAGACCGCGTCTTGGTCGGAGGATGATCCCACGGAGCCGGTGAACCACTACGGCAAAACCAAGCGTGAGGGGGAGGTGGCGGTGCTCGCAGCCTGCCCACAGGCCTTGGTGGCTCGCGTGTCGTGGCTCTTCGGACCGGATAAGCCGAGCCACCCAGATCAAATCATCGCCAAGGCTCTGGAAGGCAGCGCTTTGAACGCCATCGCGGACAAAACCTCCGCACCCACTTTCACGCATGACCTTTGTGACTGGATCACGATGCTGATCGTGGAGCATCCCGAGGTCTGTGGCCCGCTCCACCTTTGCAATGAAGGCACGGCTTCGTGGCAAGAATGGGGTCTCGAAGCGCTGAGGATAGCCGAGGAGATGGGACTGCCTTTGCAGACGAGGAGCATCGGGCCGCTCAAGCTCGCCGAGAGCACTTTTTTCAAAGCCACCCGCCCGCCACACACCACGATGAGCACCACACGGCTGACGCAGCTCACCGGCATCCAGCCGCGCCCTTGGCAGGAGGCCTTGCGAGACTACCTACATGGCAAGACGGCTCTTGCCTTTTCATTTCCGCGCTCTTAATCGCCGGGCATGAGCAAACCGAATGTGGGAGTCCTCGGGCTGGGAATAATTGGCAGCCGTGTCGTCGAAAATCTGCGCCAAGCAGATCATGAAGTCTTTGTGTGGAGTCGTAGCGCCCGAGCGGTGCCAAATTTCCTCGCCTCACCGCGTGAGGTGGCGCAGGCGGCGGGCATCATTCAGATCTTCGTGCGGGATAGCGCCGCGCTTTTGGAGGCTATTCGAGATATGGAGCCTGTTTTGAAAGCTGGGCATCTCGTGATGAACCACGCCACCGTGAGCAAAAAAGCCACTTTGGAGGCCGCAAACCTCGTCGAGGCCACCGGAGCCGCCTTTCTCGATGCCCCCTTCACAGGCAGCAAAATGGCCGCTCAGAATGGAAAGCTCTGCTACTACCTCGGCGGCCCCGATTTGCTCATCGAGCGTGCCAAACCGGTGCTGGAGGCCAGCGCCTCGAAACTCCTGCCGCTCGGTGCCGTGGGCGATGCCATGGTGCTGAAAATCGTAACGAATCTCGTCTCCGCCGTGATTGTCGAGGCCCTATCCGAGGCCGCCGCCATCACGCAGGCGCATGGCGTGCATCTTGAGCGCCTACTCACGGCCCTCGAAGGCAATGCCAACTACTCCACGCTCATCGGCATGAAGCTGCCAGCCATCATGAGGGGCGATTTCGAGCCTCATTTCTCGCTGCGAAACATGCTCAAGGATGCCGATTTCGCCCGCGAACTAGCCGCCGAGTTCAAAATCGAATCCCCTGCCCTAAACGTGACGGCGGAGGCGATGCGCCGCGGCGTCGAGGCGGGTGAAGGCGATCTCGATTTCAGTGTCATCGGCAGGCGCTGATTTCCCGATGCGACGAGATCGTCACAGAGTGATCTTTGGCAGACGAGAAGATGTGACGTTGATGTGGCTCTCCATCCACATGAGCCACATCCTAATAGTCGATGACGAAAAGGACATCGTCGACCTGATCACCCTCCACCTGAATCAGGAAGGGTGCGAGGTCATCGCCGTGTATAACGGCCTCGATGCCGTGGAGACCGCCGCCCGCGAGCGGCCACAGATGATCGTTCTCGATATCATGCTGCCCGGCATGGATGGCTGGCAGGTCTTCCGCCAGCTCCGCACCGATGTACGCACCCGCACCATCCCAGTGCTCATGCTCAGCGCCAGAGCGCAGGCGCATGACCGCATCAACGGCCTCGAAATGGGCGCGGATGATTACCTCACCAAGCCCTTCAGCCCTCGCGAGCTCGTCCTGCGCATCCGCTCTATCCTGCGCCGCTCGCAAAAGGTCGTCATGACCGATGAGCTGCGAGTGGGAGATTTCGTGGTGGACCGGCAAAACATGGCTCTCTCGGTGGGCGGCCGCCTTGTCGAGCTCACCTCCACCGAGCTGCGCCTCCTCACGGTGCTCATGACCAATCCCGACATCATCCACAGCCGCAGCGAGCTGCTCAATGGTGTGTGGGGTTATGCCGATGACACCCATTCCCGCACACTCGATACCCATGTGAAGCGCCTGCGTGACAAGCTCGGCGAGCCTTATGGCACCCACATCGGCACGGTGAGAAAGCAGGGCTACCTCTTCGTCTCCCAGCCGACTACCCCGCCCACGAAATGACCCCCGCCACGCTCACGGCGGAGGATGCCGCCAGCACCATGCAGATGCTCCTCGCCCGTGCCGAGGTGGAGCTGCGCACACCGCTGGCGCTCATCCAGGGCTACATCGAGACGCTCAAAACCGGAGCGATCAAAAATGGAGATTCCCTCACCCGCTGCCTAGAGGTCATGGATAAGCACAGCCGCCGCCTGATGCGTGTGATTGATGACATCAATGCCGTGGGCCAGCTCGAATCCGGCAGTATGCCCAGCCTGTGTGATGCTGCCTTTCTCCATCGCTGCCTGGAGACCAGCATCGAGCGCCTCACCCCGCTCATTGAGGTCTCTGGATCGGTGATCGAGGAGGATATCCCGCCCGGCTGCTGCGAATTAAAGGGAGACCGCATGGTGTGGCATCTCGTCTTCACCAAGCTGCTCGAAGAACTGCTGAGAAACCTGCCCTCGAAGTCCCGCATCACCTTCCACGCCAGATGGGAGACCTCCGGCTGCCAGCTTGAGGTGCATGGAGATGCCCCACTCATCACCCGCGGCGTGCCGCCGGACGCCCACGTCTCCTGGGGAGAGGCCTCACTCGCCCTTCTCGTCGTCAAACGTGCCCTCGAGCTCAATCACGGCACCCTGAAATGGACGAACGATCCCCAGCAGGGCTGCCGCTTTCTGCTGAGCATGCCCTGTGGCGATGGCTGCCACAAGCACTGCGGTGCCTGTTAGGCATGCAGCGGCTTTCAGGGCTTTTTGGCAGGAGCTGTTCGCTTCTGATGCTCCTGGAAGGCCTCACGGGCCTCAGTGCCCTTCCCAGCTTTCTTGAAGGCGTGCGCGAGATTCATCCAGGCAGTGGAATGGGTGGGTTTGAGCCGCGTGGTTGCCTGATAGGCTTTGATGGCGGTATCCATATCTCCTTTCTTCTCGGCCAGCAGTCCCTGGTAATACCATGCGTCAGCGGAGCGGGTATTAAGATTGAGGGCACGGCGGATGGATTGCTCCGCCACAGCGTAATCGCGCTTTTTGCCCTGCACATAGGCCATGAGGTAATGAGCATGGGAATAGTCAGGCGAGAGCAAAATGAGCCTAGAGAGAGCTTCTCCAGCCTGCCCCATATCGCCATCGCGAATTCGGCGCGTGGCCAGCAGTAGCCAGGCGATGGGATCATTCGGCTGCTGCTGCGTGGCCAGTTCGAGCACCTCGCGTTCTTCGGTAGAATCGGGTGCCGTTATGCTGGTTTTGTCCCGCAGCTTGGAAAGTGCCAGCTGTTGCCAGTAGAGACCCGATTTGGGATCTAGAGCCACCGCCTTACGCTGGCAGCTCAGCGCCTCCGAGCTACCGCCCAGGTGCCCGGCAGCGATCCCGAGCAGCGCCCAGCATTCCGCACTACGCGGATATTTGCGAGTGAGGCGGATCAGCCTTGGCAGGGCGGATTCAAGGCGCTTGTTTTGAAGCAACTCGAAGACATCGAGAAATTCGGTACTCTTGACCACATTCACGATGGTGGGCATTCTTGGCAGCGCTGTCAGCGGCTGCAGCGGCAGGTTTTTCCGGCGTGCTTCGAACGCTGCGGCATCGATATCGAGAGCGAAGTTCATCCAGCTCTTCAGCGGCACCTGCATACCGACGATCGCGATCACTCGGCCTTCTTCATCGAGCACGGGTGATCCGACCGCCCCAGGTGATTCACCGCCCTTCACCGGCATCCAGCCCAGCGCGGTCACGGCTGTATCCGCTTCGATGGTGGCGGGTGCCAGCACCAGACCACGCTTCTCGGAGACAGCCACCACATGGCACTCCTGCGGGCGGCTGAAATCCGCGCCTGGGTGCAGTGCGAGGGGGGTGGTTGAGGCTACCTCGGCCTGGAGCAAGGCCACACCGGAAGAGGTATCCACGATGTAGAAGCCATCCACTCGCTGATTCGTGCCATTGGGTGAGGTGAGGGTAATAAAGTCGATCTTGGCCGCGATCTCGGGATGCATCAGCCCGGCATCGGTGATGACGAGGCCACGCTCGCTTGCATAAAAGCCCGCTCCATGAGCCAGCAGGCCGCCAGACTGATCCCAAACACGGATGCTCAGCACGGAATCGATGATCTTCCCACCCAGATCACGCGTTTTGATATCCTGCACAGTGGGCACCACGCTGAGGGCAGGATCTGGGAGAGAGCCCAGTGAGGGCAGGAGGTCCGGGGTGCGATCCAAATCGAATTCCTCGGTCATCGGGGCCTCTTCAAAACCGGGCAGCGGGAGCACTTCAGGGTGTAGCCCCTTATTCTCGGGCGTCTGGCCGACGGCGAGAGTGACGAGAAAGAAACACAAAAGGATGGTGAAGCGCTGCATCACGGCAGCATGACCTTTCGGCCCCCAGATGGGAGCCGCTTTATGTTACAATTTGTTCACCTGGAATTGATTTCTCGGGCCGGATGGACGGCTAAAGGCTGCCAATAAGACCTCCCCCATGAAACGACTCCTCTTTCTCACCGCCGCTTTTTTTCCGCTCACCTCCCTCAAGGCGGATGTGGACCTCAAAAGCATAGCCTCAGAAAAAGCCGACGAAGCCGCCGACTTCAAAAAGCGGAAATTCGGCCCCTATGTAGGCATCTATGCGGGCGAATCCCTCAGCCAGAAAGGCAACGTCACCATCCAGGGACGTAATTTTCCTCTCCAGGATGTGAGCGGCAGCGCACTTTTCGGCATCGAGATCGGCAAGAGCTGGCGGATGAAAAACTGGCCAGTGATGTTCTCCACCCGCTTCGAAGGTACTTTCAATCAAACCACCCTCGCTGGCAGCATCGGTAACTTCAATGGAGCCGCCGCTACCAACGACGTCACCTCCTACCAGGCGGATATGAATTCCCTCATGTTCACGCTCGGC
>JBEIGR010000431.1:0-5285 GCA_040381795.1 Verrucomicrobiaceae bacterium
CTTCTCGGGCCAAGGCCTTCACCTGGGCGGTGATGATTTTCCGCAACAAGGCCATCGACCGCATGCGGGCGCTGGGCCGTCGCACGCGTCTCGTGGAGGCCGCTTCACTGGAGCATGCCACGCTGGGCGATGGTGACTCGCTTCCCGGAGCCGATGAAGATGTGCAATCCCGCGAGCGGGCAGAAATCGTGCGCAGCGCCCTCCAGCAGCTCCCGGCGGAGCAGCGGAGACTCGTCGAGCTAGCCTTCTTGAAGGGCCTCACGCATCACACCATCTCCGAGACGCTCGACATGCCGCTGGGCACGGTGAAGACGAACATCCGCCGGGGTCTCATGCGCCTGCGTGAACTGCTGAAAGGAGGCCGCGATGGAGGAGCGATTTGAGGAACTGGCCGCTCTGAACGCCCTCGGCATGCTCGAAGGGGACGAAAAACGCACTCTCGATGGTGTGATCGTGCGTGATCATGCTCTGAAGAATCTCTGCACCGAGCTGGAAGCCGCCGTGGCTGAACTGGCAGGTGCCGTCACGCCTTTCGCACCGCCTGCAGCGCTCAAAGGCCGTATCCGCACCAAAATCCGCTCGCGTCGCACTGGTGCCGCGAAGCACTCGGGCAATTACTGGGCATTCACCGGCTGGGCTGCCGCAGCCGCTTTTGCCGCCTCCTCCGCCTGGCTGTGGATGGAGCGTGAAAAGCTCCAGACGAACCTCCAATCCGCCACGGCGGCTGTCGCCACGGAGATCGAGCAGACCCAAAAAGCCGCCGCCGAGCAACGCGAAGGCTTGGAGAAGCAGATCGCCGCTTTGAACGGCGAGATCGCCTCGCTGCAAAAACGCGATGCACTGGCTCAAATGCGCATCGCCACGCTGCAAACCACGGTCGAAGGCTACAAGCAAGGCGTGGCCGTCGTGGTCTGGGACAGCGAGAAGCATCAAGGTGTGCTGAAACTCGAAAAAATGCCCCCAGTGCAGGTCGGCAAAGATTACCAGCTCTGGGTCGTCGATCCCAAGCAGCCCGTGCCCGTCGATGCCGGCATCGTTCGCGTGGATAGCACGGGCTTCGCCAAAGTGGACTTCAAGCCTGTCACCGAGGTGACCGATGCCTCGAAGTTCGCCTTGAGCGTCGAGAAAGAAGGCGGCGTGCCGAAGGGTGAGGGGCCGATTGTGTTGATCGGACCTTGAGTGAAACTCACTTCACCCGCTTCATCGTGTAAGAGCCTCGATCCATGGAGCATTCGTAACAGGCACTGAACTCATCACCCCTCACGGTACCTTCATAGTGGTATTTGCCGCCTGCCCAGTCAGGCATCTGGTGATCACCTTTGAAGACGAGGGTGCTGCCTTTTTTCTCGACGTGATGCACGGCTTTGTAGCTGCCACTGAGGATCTTCTTCCAGGTGGCGCGGTAGAAGAATTCGTGGTCGCCGGCTTTGGGTGACTCGGTGACGACGCACTTCAGCCTGCCCGTGTGGCCATTCGCTGCGCTGAGCCAGGTGCCTTCCCATTTCCCTTCGATGCCTTGCGAGGTGGGCGCATGATTCCACGCTTGGCGGAAGGCGCTTCCACAGGATGGCAGGCAGAGCAAAAGAGCAGCAAAAGCGAGACGGAGAAATGGGGAGCAGTTCATTGGCAGGTGAAGTGTGAGAACCTCTTCAACGTGGTGGAGAGAGCGGGTTTTTCGGTTCACCTGGGCTAGGTGAAGGGCATTTCCAGATGTGGCCATCGAATAACGCCACCTCGCATGTCGATCACTTCTTCGGCAGGTGCTCGGTGATCACGGCGGCGACTTTTTCAGCGAGGTAGCGGCTGCCTTCAGGCGAGTAGTGGACGTTCGCCGGAAGCTGAGCCTCCGGCTTGGCGAGGGCGTGAGCACGCAGATCATTGGTGGGAATGCCTGCGGCGGTCATGACGCGGGCAGCGGCTTCGTTGTACTTCACTTCATCGCTTTCGATGCGGCCATCGCTGCCTGCGGGCACAGGCGTGGTGGCACACCAGATGAGCTTGGCACCGGTGGCCTGCATGGTTTTGACGAGCGCGGCGAGGTTCTTCTCATAATCAAGCAGCGCCACCTGCAAATGCGAGCCTGAGGCCTTCGGATCGGCTCGCTTGGAGGGATCATCCTGGATGTATTTCAAATCGTGGAGACCCCAGTTGAAGTGGATGACATCCCATTTGGAGTCTCCGAGCCAAGCCTGGATGTTTTTGAGACCGTTGGTGGTCGGGCCGCCATTGGTGGGGATGCGGTGGACGTTGGCTTTGCCCTTCAGCAGCTCACGCACATCGAGCGTGTAGCCGATGGAGATGGAGTCACCGATGATCAGCACACGCGGCAGGCCGGGCACATCCTCGATCTTCGCCATGGCGGGGTTTGGCTTGCGTTCCTTTTTCACCGAGGCTTTCGGAGCCTGGGCGAGAGCAGCGGAGGCCAGGACGGCGAGGCAGAGTAGGGCAAGGGTCTTCATGGCGGCCTATCCAAACGCGGTGGAAGCGGGAGTAACTTCAACAATCAGCAATGGGAGTTCAGCAATCTGCGGTTTCGAGGGCGGTACGGCGGGTGGAACCGGGAATGTCGATTGCTGATTGATGATTGATGATTGCTGATTTTTGAAGTGTCTGAGGCGGTAACTGGGCGGAAATTCGTGAAGTTAACCGGGAGAATCGCTTCATTGAGCTTGTTCGCTATCAAATCGCCCCGGTCAGGCTCCAGGCCATCTCCAGCCCCAAGCCGAGTGGAAGCGGTGTGATGGGACCGGCGGGAGTTTCGAGGGGCAAAGACTGCGAGGGCGTTTTCACCATCTGAAAATGCTGCGTGGAGGCGGGGAATCCATAAAAGCGCGGGCCATTGAGGCAGAGAAACCTCTCGAAGGATGCCCGGCCCTGCTCGGAGGCCAGATCAGCACCCGCTTCCTCAAATGCCATGGCGTAAAGCTGCGGTGCGCAGCCACCGGTGAAGCAGCCTGCCGCGCAACCGCAGGCGGTGGCCTTCGTGGTGTGGGGGGCGCTGTCTGTGCCCGCGAAGAACTTGGACTGCCCTGCGGTGGTCACGGCTTGGCGCAGCGCGGCGCGGTCGTCCTGGAACTTCACGATAGGCAGACAGTAGAGGTGGTATTTCAGCCCCTGAATGAGATGCCCGAGTGTGTAAAGCAGGTGCTGCGGCGTGATGGTGGCACCCACATGGACCGGCGCGACGGCCACAAACTCCGCCGCCATGCGTGTGGTGATGTGCTCGCACACGATGCGCAGCCGGGGATGCGCGGCCAGCAGGCGCGGCATGCGTTCGCTGTAAAAACGCGTCTCGGCATTCTGCTCTGCGTCGATGTAGTCCGGCCCGCTCAGCGCATGCTGTTCACCATGGATGCAGAGAACGATGCCGCGCTCCTCCATCGCCCGCAGCACCTCACCGCCGATGAGATCATCCATTGGTAGGCCGTGCTCGGCATTGGTGGTGCCGTGGGGCGGGTAGTATTTGCAGGCTCGGAGCACGCCGGAAGCTGCGCCCTCGTGAATCATGGCCGCCGTGGTCTGCCGGGTAAGGTAAAGCGGCACGATGAGCTGCTCAAAAGCCGCCGCGCCTGCCTGACGCAGCTCCGCCGAGTAGCTCTCGATGGACCAGCCATCCGCTCGGGCTACGCCGGAGACGTGAGAGACGGGCGGCTGGGTGTTTGGCATGGCCAGAGCACCGGCGCAGCCCATATCGAGATGCGCTTTGACATACGAGGCCATCGCGGGGCCTTGGCGGAAGTGCGTGTGAAGATCAAACCACTGTGGGAGCGTGAGAGTCATGCACCTCTGTTAGCGTGGAGACACGCAGGCGGCAAGCTCACGAGCCATCCTTGCCGAAGAACATGAGGTGCTGCCAGGGCAGGCCATCGAACTCGCGTTTCATGACGAAGCCATTGGCGTTCATCTCTTTGTGGATCTGCGCTTTGCTCATCTTGTGCTCGGGTTTGATCGGCACCGTCTCATCTTCGGCACGGAACTCGACGAGCACGAGTTGGCCATCCGGCCTGAGGGCCTTCCGCATGGCGGCGAGCATCTGCACGGGATGGGAAAACTCATGATACACATCCACGAGCAAAATCAGGTCGCAGGTGTTAGGCGGCAGTTTCGGATCGTGATATGCACCGACGATGGGAACCACGTTTTTGATGCCTTTGACATCGAGATTCTGCTTCAGCATCTCGATCATCTCCGGCTGCACATCGACGGCATAGATCTTTCCGGCTTCGCCGACGGCCTTGGCGAGCGGCATGGTGTGAAATCCATTGCCGCAGCCCATATCACAGATGCTCATGCCGGGCTTCACCTGGAGTTCACGGCGCATGATAGCGGGTGATTCCTCCTTTTCACGCACGCGGCGCATGAGCCACTCCGCCCCCTTCCAATGCATCGTCATGGCGATCTGCCGCCCGAGGTATTCGGTAAGGCCGGGCGGTGGCTCTTCGGCGGTCAAGAGCGGTGTGGTGAGCAAAAGGAGGCAGAGGAGTGAGCGGATCATGCACCCATTAAACGCCATCCAAGCGCCACCTGTCACGTTTTTCGGTCTGCGGCATTCAACGATTTGGCCGCGCCTGCGGAGCCGTCATGAGCTTATCGATCTCTTTGGCACTGCCAGGACGGTCCTGCATGTCCTTCGGCAGTTCGATGGAATCCGCCGGATTCTCGATGAGAAAATTCGATTCATCTGGGCGGATGCAGCCGCGTAGCACCGCCATGAAAAGCAGCAAGACGCCGCCGATCCAGAAAAGGCCTTTGAGCGGATTGGTGGGGGCTGCGGACTTCAAACGCCGGCTCCACGGCCACACGTGGAAGCCGCCATGCCTGCCGATGGCCTCCAAGGCCAAACGATAACGGTGCACGGAGGTTTCCTCATCCAGCTTGGAAACAAGGCGCCCATGCACCAGAGCCAGACGCTGCCGCTCTTCGTGAAACACACGCTTCGCCTCGTTCGCTGGCAGTCCCAGTGCCCGCAGCACGCTACGGGAAAGCTCCATCGCCCACGTGAACTCCGCATGTGCCTCGCTCTCGCCCGTGATGCGGCCCAGGGCGGCTTGGGATTCGGCAGCGCGGCCTTCCAAGGCATGCCCAAAGGCAGCCGCCGAGGCATTCCAATCCCACGCGGCATCTTTGAGATTTCGTTCCAGAACCGCAGCAGCCACCCGCGTGGCATCTGGATAGCGATGCTGATGCCAGAGGGCGCTCACCTGATTCGCAGCGATCCAGCCTTTCAGATCCTCGCGTAGCTCGCAGCCCTCGAGCCATGCCGCCGTCTCCGCCTGCATGCCGGA
>JBEIGR010000432.1:0-5257 GCA_040381795.1 Verrucomicrobiaceae bacterium
CGCCGTTTTACAAGGTGGCGGCGGATAGCATCGAGGTCAC
Organism: Verrucomicrobiaceae bacterium; assembly: GCA_040381795.1. Taxonomy (GTDB): domain Bacteria; phylum Verrucomicrobiota; class Verrucomicrobiia; order Verrucomicrobiales; family Verrucomicrobiaceae; genus Prosthecobacter. Next base: position 41 of record JBEIGR010000432.1, read on the forward strand.
CAAGACAAATGCAGACGGCACGCCACGCCGTGTGCGGGCCAAGGGCCGCGTCTTCATCGAGATGAATTTCCTCGAACCTGCCAAAGGTCTCTGCCAGGAGCTGCTGCTCAGCGATGATGAGGTCATCCTGCGCGGCAAACCGGTGCTGCAGCGCGGCGGTAGCACGATCGAGGGCATGGATGATTACACGGTGTTTTATATGTTCGGCGCGAAGCTTCGGGTGATCGGCACGCACCGCCTCACGAACCCCGGCCAGCTCGCCGTCGGTGGCTTTGACGCTTCCGGCTTGCCTACGCTGGGAGCTTGGACGGATTCGCCAAATCCTCTCCTCCCACCGCTCACCGAAAGCGATGTGCCCGCGCAGGTCCGCGCCGAGTTGCAACGTGCCGCCGAGGCGGAGATGCTCCACCAGCAGACCCGCGCCGAATTCGGCCCCGCCGAGGTGCCGACCACCAAGCCTGAAGAAAAGAAGGACGAGAAAAAAGAAGAGAAGCCGGCGGACAAAAAGAAGGCGAAGAGCTGATATGCCCGCCACCGCCACTGCCCAGCCATTCCTTTTCGCCTGCTGCCGCGAAGGCTCCGAAGCCTCCCTCAAGGCCGATGTCCTCCGCCGCCATGCCACGCTGCTAACGCCCGCCTTCATGCGGCCGCAGTTGATCACTTGGAAGGCGCGAGCACCCGTCGATGAGACCTTTGATCTCGCCTCCCCGTTTGCCCGCGTCTCCGGGCTCTCGCTCGGCCCGTGCAAAACAGAGGCGGAGGTCGTCGAAAAGGTCCAAAGTCGCTCGCTCACGCGAATCAGCCTGCATGTCTTTCCCCGCGTGGCCCCCGAAGATGGTGCGATCGACTGGAATGCGCTCGATGCCATTCGCGACCGCGTTTCCACCGCGCTTCAAAATGCTGGCATCACCCTCGATGAGGCCGCTGAGCATGTTTTGAGCCTCATCGTGGATGATAAGCCCGAGGCCGCATGGTTCAGCGGACTGCGGAAACGCCGCGCCGGTGATCCCCTGCCTTGCGGCGGACTGCCACGGATCGTGCTCCCGTCCCATGCGCCATCCCGTGCTTGGCTCAAGGCTGAGCAAGCTCTCGCCTGGCGAGGCTGGGACAAAGTTGATCTCAGCCATCAGACGGCCCTCGACCTCGGCTGCTCTCCGGGTGGTGCCTCATTGGCCCTGCTGGACCGTGGCATGAAGGTCATCGGCGTGGATACCGGGGACATGGATGAATCCGTCCTGCGCCACGATAGCGGCGGCTTCCGCCACCTCCGCGTGCCGCTCGCCCGACTCGATACCAGCAAGCTGCCGTCCACCTTTGATCTGCTGCTCTGTGACATCAATCTCGCCCCGCCCGAGGTGCTTCCACACATCGCCTCCCTGTGCCAGACATGCCGCGTGCCACGCCTCATCCTGACCTTGAAGCTGAACCACCTCTCGTTTGAGCAACGCGTGGATGAATTCGTGGGATACATCCGCCGCTTTGCCCCCGGCCCCGTCTTTGTCACTCAACTCGCGGCGAACCGCCGCGAGGTCTGCGTGATGGCGGGTGAATAAGGTTCACCGTTCGGAAGCTGCGGCCTTCTCAGTCCGCGAACTGCTCCAGCGTGGTCTTCCATTTCACATAGGTGGGCTTCACCTTTTCATACACCTTCATGTTGGGGATTTGGATGCCGAAGGTGGTATTGGTGTTCTCGTTCAGCTTCGTGCGGGACACCACAAAGCGGATGTTGCCGTGTTCCTCGTCCGCCATTTGGAGCTGAATTTCCTTCACGCCGCCGGTCGTCTTTTCCTCGCGGGATTTCAGCGTCTCATAGCGCAACACCTGCATCATGGAGGCCTCGCCGTTCCACTGCGGGGAATACACGCTGAACTTCACCTGCAGCGCCTCATTCCATAGGCCCACCTCGTCATACTTTCCGGCACCGCCGGGATCGCCCTCGGGAAACACTTCAAAGCCCGGCGGCACGCCGATGGAGAAGAAGTTTCCCTTGTACACCTTCCACCCTTCGGGCACCGCCGCCCGCAAAGCAGCCAGGGGTGCGAGGATGAGAGCGGCGAGACCGGCCTGGAGCCAGCCGCGACGGCTGGAGACAACGGGCGAAGAAGAAGCGCTTGAGGAGAGAAGCATGGCGAAGTCGAGCCTTATTCCCCGGACATCTTCACTCAAGAGCTTTTCCGCCCATGCTGCTCACAGATCATCGTCATTCACATCGTCAAAAGCCTTCCGCACAGGCAGGTGACCGGTCTCACGCCAGATGCGAGCATCCTCGACGGCCTCGGAGACCATGCGGTCGCGATGGATCAACTCGGATGGCAGTGGTGAAAGCAGCGCGTCGATGATGCAGGGCAGGCCATCGGCATCTCGCATCACATTGCCGGGATGCAGATCGCTCATCACCCAGGCTCTCGCATCACACCAGACGATCCACACGGGGCGTTTGAAGCTCGCCCGGCACACGACGGCCTGGAGGCGTTCCACCGCCAGCGGACGCATGCGATCAATCTGGGCGATGGTCATCTCGCGCAGGTTATCGAGGTCGCCGTAGGGCGTGGCGAGCGGTTGTTTCGCGATGAGGTAGTCGCCTTGATCGTCGATGCCCACCAGCTCGGTGGGATGGCCGCCGGCATCGTGTAGGATGATGAGTTTTTCGATGGTTTCGGCCAGCACGGCATCCCGCACATTCATGACGATGCCGGAGCGCTCCGGGTCGGCCTCGATCTCGAAGGTCTTGCCGAGGCCGCCATTGATGTGGAGCGGGAAAAGCTTGTAAACGACCCCGTTTTCGAAGTCGGCGAAAGGGCAGGCCTCCGCGCCGGTTTTCAGCGGCGTTAAAAAACGCGAGGCCAGCATGCCCTCCGCGTCCCGCGTGATGCCCAGACCGTTCAGGTTGACGAGGGGGACGTCCCACTCGCGGGCTCTTGCGGCAACAAGGGCTGCCCAAACATCAGCCGAAAGCGATTGCCGGGATGCAGTTGATCGAGCTGCTTCCTGGAGGCCATGCGCTCGCCTTCGGTTAAGGGCAGCGCAAGCTGCGCGTTCGCCTCCGCCAAAGGCCGCGCCGGTGAGGGCAGTTTCGCGACCGGTGCGGAAGTCGATGTGTAGCTGGGCTGGCTCGATTTCATTCACGGGAGTTACTCACGCTTGGCCGGGGTTTCAACCCGTGCCACGGCTTTCTTGCGGCGGCGGGGGGCGGAGTGGTGGAGAAGTGGAGAGGGGGAGACGGGGTGACGCGGAGACCGGCGCGGCAGCGTTTTGGAGTGCTCCGGCCCTCCGGAGCTTTGCGTGGGCCGGGAGAGGTCCGAAAGCGGCGGAGGGCCGCCGCACTCCAGGACGCTCTCGCGGGTGGGCGGGGCTTGGATGGTGAAATCGGTAGCTTGAAGAGAACTCACGCAAAGGCGCAAACATCAGAGGTCTCTGGGAAACTTTGCGGCTTTGCGGCTTTGCGTGAGACCTTCTGGGGTTTCACGAAGGGTATAGGTGTCTGGGAAAGCTGTTTGCTCCTCTCGACGGAGCGAGAGGGCTACTTTGCTTCGCGGTGGCGGAGTGGCAGGAGGGCTTGGCAACGACATCCGTTGCGAGCCGAGGACGACCTGCCCGCAACGCTTCGCCCGCCTTCATCGCTGGGCGAAGAACTGCGGGCAAGCGTAGCGATGCGAGCGGGGGACGATTCATCCACTTCTCCATGACTCCAACATTCCATTACTCCGCCACCGCGCCTCACAGCGCGGCGATGATCGCATCACCCATTTCGCGGGTGTTCACCTTCCGGGTGCCAGCAGCGCCGCTGAAGATGTCTCCGGTGCGGAGGCCTTGGTCGATGACCTTCTTCACGGCGGCTTCAATCTGGCAGGCTTCGGTTTCGAGGCCAAGGGAGAAGCGAAGAAGCAGCGCGACAGAGAGGATCTGCGCGATGGGGTTGGCGATGCCCATGCCGGCGATGTCGGGGGCGGTGCCGCCGCTCGGCTCGAAGAGGCCGAAGTAGAGGCCGTCTCCCTTCGGTTTGCCGAGGCTGGCGCTGGCGAGCATGCCGAGGGAGCCGCAGATCATGGCCATTTCATCGCTGAGGATGTCGCCGAAGAGGTTTTCGGTGACGAGCACGTCGAAGCTGCGCGGGGCTTTGATGAGCTGCATGGCGGCGTTATCGACATAAAGATGAGCGAGGGTCACATCCGGGTATTCCTTGGCGACTTCGACCATCGTTTCGCGCCAGAGGACGGAGTTGGTGAGCACGTTGGCCTTGTCCACGCTGGTGACGTGCTTGCGGCGGAGCTGCGCGGCTTTGAAGGCGACGTGGGCGATGCGCACGATCTCGCTCTTTTTGTAAACCATGGTGTCGATGACCTCGATGTCGCCATCGGGCAGCGTGGTGCGGCTCTTCGGCTGGCCGAAATACATGCCGCCGGTCAATTCACGCACGCAGAGCACATCGAAGCCGCCCTCGACGAGGTCGGGACGGATGGGCGAGGAACTGGTAAGCGCGGGATAGCAGATGCCGGGGCGCAGATTGGCGAAGAGGCCGAAATGCTTGCGGATCGGAAGAAGGGCACCGCGCTCGGGCTGCTCATTGGGCGGGAGCTTTTCCCACTTCGGACCGCCGACGGAGCCGAACAGAATGGCGTCGCTGGCTTCGCAGGTTTTGATGGTCTTTTCGGGCAGGGCCTTGCCCACGGCGTCGATGGCAGCACCGCCGACGAGTTCGTGGTGGTAGTTGAACGTGAGGCCGGAACGGCTGGCGACGGTGTCGAGGACGCGAAGGGCCTCGGCCATGACTTCAGGGCCGATGCCGTCGCCGGGGAGGACTGCGAGGTTGTAGGTTTTGGACATGTGGGAAAGAGTTCGTGGTTGGTGGGTTCTTGGTTCTTGGTTCAATCAGTTCTCATCGCCGAGGCGTTTGTCGGGGACGAGGTAGCCTTGAACGTAGTCGCGGACGGCTTCGGTGAGGGCGGTGATGTCCTGGGTGAAGCCGGAGGCGCGGAGCTTGGCGATGTCGGCGCAGGTGTAGTATTGATACTTGGATTGCAGGTGCTCCGGCATGTCGATGAACTCGATGACGGGCTCTTTGCCGAGCGCGGTGAAGATGGCGGTGGCGAGCTCGATCCAGGTGTGCGCCTTGCCGGAGCCAAGGTTGAAGAGGCCGCCGGCGCTCGGGGTCTCGGTGAGATGGAGCGTCATGCGGATGGCGTCCTTCACATAGAGGAAGTCGCGCATCTGCTCGCC
>JBEIGR010000433.1:0-5235 GCA_040381795.1 Verrucomicrobiaceae bacterium
AGGGGAGGAGCGGAGCTTGTTTGGCGTCGGGAGTCCATGTGGCTGCGCACGACAGCTCCTGAACCTGCCCAAAATACGACAAAAGAGTTTTGCGGATGCAGAATCAGATTATTCTGAACTCTTGTAATTCACACGACGACAACAGGCATTCCTCGTAAATGCCAGTGCCTCTATGCCTCCCCCGCGCGACAGAAACCCCGGTTCTCCGAAAGATGGTGATGCCACCATTGTCGTGGACAAGCCGAGGTCGAAGGTGTGGCAGCCGCCTGCCCCGCAGGAGCTTTCCAAGGTATTGTTGCAGTATGAGGTGGACATGCTGCTCGGACGTGGCGGGATGGGGGCGGTTTACAAAGGCAGGCACCTGACGCTGGACCGGGCGGTGGCAATCAAGATTTTGCCCCCGGAGATGGATGACATTGATGACAGCTACGCGCAACGCTTCAAGAATGAGGCTCGAGCCATGGCTAGGCTGAGCCACCCGAACATTGTGAGCGTGTATGATTTCGGGGAGACTTCAGATGGCTTGCTGTACTTTGTGATGGAGTTCATCGAGGGGATGGATGTGCATAAAATGCTCAAGGAGCAGGGCCGTCTGCAATGCGACCATGTGAAGAACATCATCGCTCAGGTGTGTGACGCGCTGGACTACGCGCATGAGATGAAAATCATCCATCGGGACATCAAGCCTGCGAACATCATGGTGGGCTATGATGGCAAGGTCAAAGTGGCGGACTTTGGCCTAGCTAAAATTACGCAAGGCTCTGATGCCTGCTTGACTCAGAGTAACGCCCTGCTCGGCACGCTGCACTACATGGCTCCTGAGGCCTTGACGTTGGGCACCTTGGTGGATCATCGAGCGGATATTTTTGCGATGGGGGTGATGCTCTACCAGATGCTCACAGGGAAGCTGCCTCAGGGCATGTTTGAAATGCCCTCTAAGAGGGTCGAAGGTGTAGATGTGCAGTTCGATGTCATCATTGGAAAGGCATTGATGGAGGATCGTGACAAGCGCTACCAAACGGTGGCGCAGATGCGGGTGGATTTCGCCGAGATCTTGGCACCAAAGAATACGCAGATGCAGACGCAGACTCGCCGCTCGCGGATGGCAGCGAATCGGCTGGGGCGCTATAAAATCGTGAGTGCCGAGGATGGCAAGCCAGTGCTTCTGGGCACGGGTTCTGCTGGAAAGACTTATAAGGCGGTGCATTCCCTGCTAGGCACCACTGTCGCGCTGAAGGTAATCCATGAGGCGCTGGCTTACGATGCGGAAGTGCGCCAGCGTTTCCTGAACGAGGCGAAGGCGATCGCGAAACTCAAGCATCCGCACATCGCCCAACTGGTGGATTGTGACGAGGATGATGGAGCGTTGTTTTGTGCCATCGAATACTGCGATGGCGGCAATTTGGAAAAGCTGGTGGCTTCCACTGGGGCGCTTTCAGATGAGACGGCGCTGCTGTTCGGCCGGCAGGCGGCCAAGGCGCTGGCTTATGTGCATGACGAGGGCTTTTTGCATCGGGACCTAAAGCCTTCGAACTTAATGCTCTCCATGGTGCCCGGCACCAACACGGCGAACATCAAGCTGATCGATTTTGGCCTTGTGAAAGCGCTGGGACAGACCTCCGGTCTCACGCGAAAAGGTCATTTTAGAGGGACTCTGCTCTACACCAGCCCGGAGCAGCTCCGGGAAGAGGAGCTGGATGAGCGCACGGATGTGTTTTCGCTTGGCATGACGCTGTGGTTCATGCTGCTGGGGCGTCTCCCCATGGAGAATGATCAGGCGCAGATCACCAAACGCCGTCTGTCTAAGGACAGTCATGCAGAGGAGCTTCCTGCCAGCACGCATCCGGCCATGCGTGCCCTGCTGCGCCAGATGCTACAGCCTGACAAAACGCGGAGGGCAAGGAACATGCATGCCGTGTTGGCAGGTATTGACGAGAGCCTGAACATGATCAGGCGGCAGGTGGCACCCTTGACGCCTCGCCGCAGCTCTCCGGGAATTTTACAGGGCCAGGCGTCCGCGCCCTCGACCCGAGTGCGCCAGCCCTCCCGGACGAACGAAGAGCCTTCCAGCACACCCTCTACCACTCAAAGTTCAATCCAAAGAGCTGCCGCTGCTGAGGATTCGCAGGTGAGAATGACCATCCGTGACATCAAAGCTCCGGGCAAAGTGGAGAACCTGCCATCCCAAGCTCTCAATACCCACACCCGTCGGGGGGAACCCGCCCGGCAGGTGCTGGAAATGCCGCTCTCCGCTAAATTCCAGCTCTTTGAGGAGCTTGAGGGAGTGCATCCTGAGACGGGCACCGCTCATCGGGCCGTGCGGCTGTCCAACAAGGATGTGGTGCGTCTCACTTTGCTGCATCCGGAGGTGGCGAATGACCGGCAGGCGGTCAAAACTCTGCGCGAGCTGCTGGACAAGGCGTTTCAATGTCCGGGCGAGTTTCTGGTTCGGCCGCTGACGATGATCCGGTTTACCGACCACGCGGTTTTGCTGGAGGAAATGGCGGAGGGACCGCGGATGCTGGAATTACTGCGTGCGAGGCAGCGGATCAGTTTGGCCGAGGCGGGCTCTCTACTGCTGAAAGTGGCCGTGGCATGCGATCAGGCCTCTGGCGCTGGCATTGCGGCGCTCGATATGGCTCCGCATCATGTGGTGCTCCAGTTTCCTTCTATCCCACCAGGAAAGAGCCATGAGGAAAAAGTCACCCGAATGCTCTCGATGCCTTTGTCCAAGTGGCCAGCTTACCACATCCGAATTGCCCTGGATTACGATTCATCAGGCAGCGAAGGGATGGCTTGGCGCTTCGCACGCTTCGCCTACCATCTGCTCAGTGGCCTCCCGGCGCCACCACCGCACGCTCCGCGTAACAGTTATGTGCCTGTGGCCGGCATCAGCGAGGAGGCGAACCGTCTGCTGTCCAAAGTCGTGAGCGGCGAATTGATGATGGCCGATTGCGTGCCTTTCATGCGCAGCCTGCTCCAGATAGAGAATGTCATGGCGTGATGATGTTTGGCATGCTTGCGGCTCTTTAATGGCTTTTTTTCGAGACAGAAGCCTAATCTGGCCTAACAAGGTCAAAACGACCGGTTCATGCAGGGAGCAATCGACTACATCAATGCCTCCAAACAGAGCAAGACCTTGCCGCTTGGCAAAGGTCGGGATGCTTTTGAGCATGCCGTCGTCGAATGGCTGCCGCAGCGGCTGACCTGGGGGATATCGATTCCCTCCGGTGGTTTGCTTGAGGTGAATGGCAGATCCGTGCCGAAAGGCTCCGTCGTAGCCCTGGCGCATCTGGATGAAATCCTCGTCGGGCATATCCGGGCGAGATTCCTGCGTATTCCCGAGGCGCCGCTGAACCGAGGGAGGCCCTGCCGGGAGATCTTTCTCGACCAGCGAAGGCTGCTCATCGGGCGGGCTGATGGCTCGGCGTCTGAGGACTACCAGGCCGGCCAGGAGCGATGGCTGCTCGATCCCGAGGATGACCGGCGCACCGCGAAGGTGCATGTGGAAATCTTCTCTTCGGGCGGTGGCCACGCCATCCGTGACCGCAGCCCTACCGGCACCTATCTCAACGGAGCCGTGTTTTCCGAGAAGCAACTCGTTCCCGGTGACCGCTTCGTAATCGGCAGCTACACGTTTGAGTTCACGGGGAGCTCCATCTGTAGTGTGGATTCCCTGCTCGGAGCACGCGTAGAGGGGCATGATCTGGGACTCACGGTGCGGCATGAGGGGAGCCTCAAGACGATCCTGCGCCAGGTGGCGATTGAAATCCATGCCGGGGAGTTCATCGGCATTTTGGGCGGCTCCGGCCAGGGGAAATCCACCCTGATGAATCTGCTCGGCGGGTTGATCTCTCCCACGAAGGGCAGGGTGCTCATTGATGGCGAGCCGCTGGCAGCCAGCCTGCTTTCTGGCAGCGTCATCGGCTTCGTGCCGCAGGACGACATTGTTCATACCGAGCTCACCGTCGTCCAGGCGCTCACCCTGACGGCACAGCTCCGGCTCGCCGTCTCCCGCCCGGCTCTCGATTCGCTGGTTTCCGGTATCATTAGTAAACTTGGGCTCAAAGAGCATGCGGACAAGCCGGTGCGCATTCTCTCCGGCGGTCAGCGCAAGCGTGTCAACATCGCCACCGAGCTACTCGTGCGGCCGGCGGTCCTGTTTCTCGATGAGCCCACTTCAGGCCTCGACCCCGAAAACGAGGAAAGCGTCGTCGCCACCCTGCAAAACCTCAGCCTCACGGGGCAGACGGTCGTCTGCACCACGCACAGCCTGCATAAGGCCTTCTTGTTCAACCGCATCGCCTTCGTGCATGACGGCAGGCTTCTCTTCCTCGGCAATCTCGACGAAGCCCGTGAGCATTTCCTCACTTCAGACAGAGACACCACGGGCACGGCGACCAGCTCCGATACCAGCAGCCCAGCACTGCGCCTGGAGCGCATCTACAAAAAGGTCAACGAGGAAAAGAACAGCGATAAATGGCTGGCTCGCTTCCTGAAATCGCCGCTCGCCCCGTTCTCCACCGGTGCCTTTCCTCCACGGCGGCGTGTCTTTGCCCGTCCGCCTCGGGCGGCCCGTCCGGGTTTCTTCTCCTCCTTGGTGGTGCTGGCCAAGACGCAGTGGGCCATCCTCGCGGCGGATCGCAAAAACATTCGTTCCATCCTGATCCAGGCTGTGGGCATCGGGCTACTGGCAGGCTGGGTGGGGCGTGAAGATCCCGAGTTCCGCTTTTTCGCCTGCCTCATCGCCACACTTTGGTTCGGCTGTAGCAACGCCGCACAGACGATTGTACGCGAGCTCTCCATTTTCAGACGTGAGCGCATCGCCGGCCTGGAGCTTCCACCTTATATCCTGAGCAAAACGCTCTTTTTAGCCGCCATTGCCTGGCTGCAGGTTTTGCTGCTACTCGGCTCCCAGGCTCTGCCGGTGCTCCTTTCCGCCTCCAGCGGCGCTTCCTCCTCCCATGACCCGCTGCCGCTGGGCAGCATGTCCTTTGCGGCGATGGCTTTTGGCCTCATGGGATTGGTGGGCGTGCAGATCGGGCTGGCGCTGTCCTCCATGGCCCGCACCGTGACCCAGGCCACGCTGTGGGTGCCCCTGGCCCTTATTCCGCAGATCCTCTTCAGCGGCTTCGTCGTCACCCGACCGGATATGCCCGCCTCCGCCCGTGCCTTCAGCCTGCTCGTTCCCAGCGCCAGCGCCCAGCGGCTGATCGATCTGGCCAACGTCCATCA
>JBEIGR010000434.1:0-5208 GCA_040381795.1 Verrucomicrobiaceae bacterium
CCGGATGGCGCTGATTTCAGGTAGTTCCAAGGTCATGCGAGAGTGTATCCAGTCCGTCATTGCCTGACAAGCCTCCATTTACCTCGGCAGCACCGCGATGCCATTGCGGACGATCCAGCCGGGCTTGTCGAGATTCTCGCGTCCATCAGCCGTTTTGAACCACAAGCCGGTCGATGGGCCACCGTCCAAGTTCAGCGCTCGTTTCACCGGAAACTCAGGAATCGCTCCGGGTGTGGTCAAAAGTCTCGCCAACTCCCGAAGTCCCACCTCTTGCGCCGTGCCCATGGCCCAGTGCCCCGCGCCGTCGGTCAGAATGAAGGTGCGGGCGTTTTTCGGCTCCGGTTTGCCATCGTTCACCAGCCACGGGCTGCACTGCACCATCTCCGTGATCTGCGGGGCATCGCGAAACTCGAGGTCCCAGACGAGCTCCGCCTTTCCATCCCTCACGATGAGGCTTCCACCATACTCACCCCGGTTCACCACCGTGCCACGGCGCGCTCCACCGGCGATCTCCAGGCCAGAAGGCTCGCGTTTACCAACCTCGAAGTAGCCACCATTGCACACGGCGAGCGCTTTGTGCTCGCGTCCCCAGGCGTCGAGCTGCTTCTCGGACTGCCTTCCAGGATTCGCCAGCACGCGGAGGGCGGTCTTAGCGTCGTCGAAGAAGACCAGATGCAGCATCACGCCATGAACTCGCCTCGGGACATACCGTGCTCCACTTCCGAGCTCCAAAGGCTGTGCATAGAGATCGAGCCGCCACGCCGTGAAACCCACGACGAGCAGCAAAGCGATCCAGAAGGGCGGACGGACTTTCATATTGGCAAAGTTTCACGGTTCCCCGATCGTCGGATGCGTCACGATAGCTGCACCTGCCTTGGCGGCGCGGGTGAGCACTTCGCGTGGCTGCTTGCCTGAGGGTATGTCCTCGCGAGCCATGCCGTTGTAGCGCAGCGGCTTGTAACCAAGCGCGAGGAGAGCATCGAGCGGGGCTTGTTTGAGACCTGGTTTCCAATAATCAGGCGCTCCGCCAGTCTCGTAGTAGTAGATCCATTGCTTCGAGGCATCGGTCCAGCCGCCGCAGAGCAGCACATGGCGGCGAGGGATGTTCAAGATGTCGCCAGGTTGCAAATCGAGGGCGGAAGGCAGCTCGGTGCAGATGGCAGGCAGTTGCGAGGTGTCGTGCACACTCGGGAGCTTCAGGCAGCGAGACACAAAGCCCGAGCAATCGACTCCCGCAGCCTGTTTGCTCACGCCTGCGTTATCCGCCCGACGCTTTTCCGGTGAGGACACATCACCTGCGGCGAGTCCGTTGGCGATGGCGGCATCGAATGACGCAGGATCATCAAAGCCACCCCACTTGTATGGCATGCCCTCATTCGTCTGCCCAGGCTGCCACCAGCCACGGCGCTCATGCTGCGGCTCATGGGTGACATCCGGCGTGTTCACCAGCACGCCCGCTTTGTCAGCACCATGCAGGATGTTTTTGGCAAAGGGCTGCCAGGCATGATGCGTGAAGCGCTGGGCGATGCTCATGGCCTCCTGCGGCGTGACCTGCGATGGGGCGGAAGGATCACCAGGGATCAATTCGGGGGCACGAGGTGCTTTCGTGGCGCAGGAGACGAGCAGGAGGCAAAAGAGGAGATGGTGACCTTTCATTGCGGAGTGTTGGAGGAATGGAGAAATGCTTGTTCCGTTCACCCATTACTCCAATACTCCAGCGCTCCACCACTCCATTCCCCCCGCCATGAGCTTTTGCCTCCGAATCGCCCTTTTTGCCCTGTTTTCGGCTTTTGCCGCAGCGCAGAGCCCGCGCACGGCGCTGGTCATCGGCAATGCAAAGTATGAAACAAGCATCGGGGCGCTGAAAAATGCCATCAACGACGCCAAAGCCGTCGCCAAGACCCTGCGGGCACTTGGCTTTCAGGTCATCGAAGAACACAATGTGACTCGGGACGACCTACTCGAAGCAGTGGGAGACTTTCGCAAGAATCTGCGAGGTGCCGAAGTGGCCTTGTTCTACTACGCGGGCCATGGCATCTCGGTGGCGGGCTCCAATTACCTCATCCCCGTGAAGAGCGGCTACGATCCGCAAGACGCGGACGATACCACCCTGCGTCTGCTCGCCGAGACCAAGCTCTTCAATGCCGAGCAAGCGGTGGCCGAAATGAGCGCCGCAGGAGGACGCTGCAATCTCGTGATCCTCGATGCCTGCCGAAACACCCCGGCAGCACGCAATGCCCGCACGCGAGATGCCACCTCGGCGGGCGGCCTCACGGAGATGACGCCACCTGCGGGATCACTCATCGCCTTTGCCACCGATGCAGGCCGCATCGCGCATGATGGAGATGGCACGAACGGACTCTACACCTCGGAACTGCTCAAATACCTGCTCACGCCCGGCCTCACCATCGAACAGGTCTTCAAACGCACGCGAGCGGGCGTTCTCGAACGTTCCGAAGGCTCTCAAATCCCCGCCGAGTATTCGCGACTCATCGGCGAGGACGTTTATCTGGCAGGCAACCTTCCCCCAGCCGTCCCGTCAGCCCCGCCACCTGCACCGCCGATGAAAGCGGAGCCGGTGAAGGTTCCCTCCGCGGCTGAAATGGCGAAACTCGCTGCTGCTGGCAAAGCGGCTGAATGCATCGAGGCGCTTCAGCAGACAGCCCAAAGCCGCGGCATGGGGGATTTCGTCGTCTCACCGCTCGAAGCCCTGCTCGAACACGCCAAGAACGATCTGAAAGAAGCCACCGAACCTTCGCCGAAGGTCGAAAAGGCGCTCAAGACCTGCGAACTCGTGCTCGTGGCTCTTCGTGATTGCCTGCCGCCAGATCACGAAAAGAAATCCACTCTCACCGCCAAAGCGCAGAACCGTCGTGGAGATGCGCTGCTGCTGTTTGGCCGGGCAGACGAGGCTCTCGATGCCTACAACTCCGCGCTGCCCCTCACTCCCGATGATGCTTACATTCAATACAACCGAGGTCGCGCTCAGCTCGCTCTCGGAAACACCGAAGCGGCCAAAGCCGACTTTGATGCCGTCATCCAATCCAAGAGCGCGAAACCTGGCGCAAAGAAACTCGCTCAGGAAGCACTCGCTGGCATGAAGCCTTCCCTCTAAACCCATGCGCATCGGCATCACAGGAGCGACAGGGTTTCTCGGCAGGCATGTCATTCGGCAGGCTCAAGGGATCGGGCATGAACTCGTCGCCTACTCGCGGAGCCAGCTCGGGCTGCCAGTGCTGCTCGCCAAAGAAACGCTCACGCAGCCTAAAATGGCTCCTCATGAGCTACCGGAGACCAAACTCGATGCGCTCGTGCATCTGGCGGGTGAATCGCTGATGGGTCTGTGGACGAAAACGAAACGCGAACGCATCTGGCAGAGCCGCGTGGAGATGACGCAGGGGCTCGTGAGTCACCTCGGCACCTGGAAGGCGGAGAACCGGCCGCGTGTGCTCGTGTGCGCCTCGGGAGCCGGTTTTTATGGGGATCGAGGTGATGAGGTGCTCGATGAGAGCTCGCCCTCCGGCGCGGGTTTTCTGGCGGAGCTCTGTGTGGAATGGGAAAAGGCCGCGAAAGAAGCTGAGAAGCTCGGGATGCGAGTGGTGATGCTTCGCACGGGCATGGTGCTCGGACCGGATGGCGGAGCGTTTCCGCTGTTGAAGCGTGTTTTTGGCTTCGGACTCGGCGGGAGACTTGGAAATGGTCGCCAGTGGATGCCGTGGATTCATGTCGAAGATGCCGCGAGGTTGATTTTGCGAGCCGTGGATCCAGATGACCTTCGCGGGCCGATCAATCTCACCGCGCCAGGAGCGGTGACGAATGCCGAGTTCACGCAAACGCTCGCGAAAGCTCTCCACCGCCCCGCTTTCTTCCATGCGCCGGCCTTTGCCATGCGCCTGCTGCTTCGCGGCATGGCCGATGAGATGCTGCTGGGCAGCCAGCGAGTGAGTCCTCGCGCCGCCACCGATTCAGGCTACACTTTCACGCATCCGACCCTCGCCGGCGCTCTCGCCTCGCTGCTTGGAACCTGAAACTTGAAACCTGAAACCCAGATGGCCTCGCAACAAACCACCATCGGCATCATCTACGATTACGATCAGACGCTGAGCCCCACCTACATGCAGGATGAGACGCTCTTCCCGCACTTCGGCATCAATTCGACGCAGTTTTGGAAGCGCAGCCGCGAGCTGGTCGATCAGGAAGGCTACGACGGCGAGCTGGCTTACCTCAAATGCATGCTCGACTACCTCGACATGGATCGCCCGACGAACGAGGACCTGCGAAATCTGGGTGCCAAACTGCGCTTTTATAAAGGCGTGCCAGAGATCTTCTCGGAACTCGACCAGGTGCTCAATGACCAGCACCGCCTCCTCGGGGTGAAGATCGAGCACTACATCGTCTCCAGCGGCCTGAAGGCCCTGCTCGATGGCTCCACGCTCGCTCCTCACATCAAGCGCATCTTCGGCTGCGAATTCGGCGAGGACAAAAACGGCCGCATCACCTTCCCAAAGCGTGTCATCAGCCACACGACGAAGACGCAGTACATCTTCCGCATCAACAAAGGCATGCTCGAGCCGCACGAGGACGTGAACGACCACATGGCCCCCGAGCTGCGCCCCATTCCCTTTCAAAACATGATCTATGTGGGCGATGGCCCCACCGACGTTCCGTGTTTCACCCTGATGAAACGCTACGGAGGCAATGCCATCGCGGTGTACAATCCCGATGAGGCCAATCGCGCCAGCTTCCGCAAATGCTTCCAGCTCACCGGCCTCGCTGAACGCGTCAAACACATCGCACCGGCGGATTACCGTCCCGGCAGCCACCTGCGCCTGCTCATCGAGGAGATGGTGAGGGAGATCGCCGACACCATCGTGCGAAAGAAGAAGCAGGAGATTGAAGACGGCACGGTCTCCGCGCCGCATTTTTGAGATAAGCCAGTCGTAGCATAGCCTTTCTAGGCTGTGCTTCCGTTTCGTGCACAGGCTAGAAAGCCTATGCTACAAGGTCCGCTAGCAGCGGCTCCACGCTGGCTTTTATCAGCTCAATAAGCGCCGGATCCATGAACTCGTAGTCATCGGGAATGTCCAGCACCTCGACACGAAGCTCGTGAAACACTTCCGGAAAATCCTCCCGCAGCTTCATTTTGTGCGCAGCCTCCATCACCAGCACGAGATCCGCCCAGCGCAGCAGCTTCTCCGAAACACGGCG
>JBEIGR010000435.1:0-5182 GCA_040381795.1 Verrucomicrobiaceae bacterium
GCAGGTCTGCCTCGATCCTTACGTCAACGGCCTCCACATCTCCCTCCTGCGCCGCCGCAAGAACACCCAGGACTCCAGCGAGTATCTCGACGAAATCGCCGACAAGCTCATCCAGCAAGGCCCGCAGGCGCTCACCTCGCGGGAGGTCAATGCCCTCATCAACGACACTGAGACCGTCACTGATCTCCATTATCGCCTCTGGAGCGCCACCGAGCACGACCTCGCGCCCTTCTGGTCCCTCGCCATCAAGCAATACAACCTCGCCGCCACGCATCCCTTCACGCACCTTTTGGCGAGAAAGAACCCTCCTCTGGCCCCCGTCTCCACCTAGGTCTTTCCTTTTCGCCCCCCGCTCATGTCCGATACCGCCAACGCCGCCTCCCTCGTCGCTAATTTCCAAAAGCTCAAAACCGCCCTCGCGCGGCGCATCGTCGGTCAGGAGGCCGTCATCGAGCAGGTCTTCATCGCCATCGCTGCCGGTGGTCACAGCTTGTTGGAAGGCGTTCCCGGCCTCGCGAAGACACTGCTCGTCAAATCGCTCGCCGATGCGATGCACCTCAGCTTCCGCCGCATCCAGTTCACGCCTGATTTGATGCCTGCGGACATCACTGGCACCGAAATCATCCAGGAAGACGCCGAAACCGGCCGCCGGAAGCTCGTCTTCCAACGCGGCCCGATTTTCAGTCAGATCGTCCTCGCCGATGAAATCAACCGCACACCTCCCAAAACACAGGCCGCGCTGCTCGAAGCGATGCAGGAAAAGCACGTCACCGTCGGCCAGGAGACCTTTGAGCTTCCCAAGCCATTCTTTGTGCTCGCCACGCAAAATCCCATCGAGCAGGAAGGCACCTATCCCCTGCCCGAGGCGCAAAAGGACCGCTTCCTCTTCCTCATCAAGGTCGATTACCCCACCCGCGAAGACGAGCGCCAGATCGTCAACCGCACCACCGGCACCGAAAGCCAGGACATTGAGGCCGTCATCACCGCCGAGGACCTGCAAGCCGCCCAGCAGCTCGCCCGCAAAGTGCCTGTGCCCGATCATGTCATCGATTTCGTGCTCGACCTCGTCCGCGCCACTCGCCCGAACGAGCCCACCGCCTCCGAGTATGTGAAAAACATGCTCAGTTGGGGTGCCGGCCCGCGTGCCAGCCAGATGCTCGTCCTCGCCGGCAAAGTCCGCGCCCTCCTCCAAGGCCGCACCCACGTCACCCTCGACGACATCGAAGCTCTCGCCACCCCAGCACTCCGGCACCGCCTCGTCCCCACCTTCCACGCCGAAGCCGAAGGCATCACGGTGGATCAGATCATCGCCGAGCTGATCAAGACGACGAAGAAGTCGGAGGCGAGAGTGCTGTGAGTTGCTGCGCTCCAATGACGAAGGCAGAATTCCGAATGACGAATAAAGCTCTCATGATACGTTCCAACCATGAGCACCATCGCCCTCAACCCACTCGAGCTGAAGAGCTTCATCCAGCAGGCTGTAGATGAGGCATTTCAGAGAAATCTATCCACTTTTGCTGACTACATGGAAGAAGAAGCCGTGGTTGATCAAAACCTTGCCAAACTCCTCAACGAAGCTCGCAACCGTAACGAGCCCACCGTGACGCTCGAAGAGTTTCGCCAGCGACTCCAAGCCGATATTGAAGCATCGTGAAGGCCCAGGTCATTCGATCATTTGAGAAGGATGTCCGTTCCATTCGGGACAAAAAGCTGAAAATTCGCCTGAGCGAGACTTTAGCTGAAATCGACAAGGCCAAAGAGCTGGCTGATCTCTCCGATGTGGTGCCCATGATCGGTCATCCGGGGTTCTATCGCATCCGCATCGGTGAATACCGACTCGGCTTCTATAGCCAGGCTGACACCCTTATTCTCGCCCGCTTCCTTCACCGCCGCGAAATTTATCGCTACTTTCCGTAATCGAGTATTCGTCATCCTATCATCGTGGCCACCCTGAGCGACATCCTCCACGCCGAAGACATCACGTCCCTGCAGCACCTGCAGCTCTTCGCACGCACCGTCGTGGAGGGATTCACCACCGGGCAACATGCCTCGCCGCATAAGGGATTCAGTGTCGAATTCCGCCAGCACCGGCCCTATGTGCAGGGCGATGAGATCCGCCGGCTCGACTGGAAGGTCTTTGGCCGCAGCGACCGCTTTTACATCCGCGAATACGACGAAGAGACCAATCTCCGCGCCACCATCGTGCTCGATGCCAGCGGCAGCATGAACTACCGCGGCGGCAAGGGCATCCTCAAGTTCGACTACGCCCGCAAGCTCGCCGCGTCCCTCGCCTACCTGCTCATGAGCCAGCAGGACGCCGTGGGCCTCATCACCTTCGACAGCAAGGTGCGCGACATGATTCCCTGCCACACCAAGATCACGCATCTGCATGTGCTGCTGGAAACGATGATCAAGACCGAGCCCGGCAAAGACACCAGCCTTGCCCCGGTCATCGAATCGCTCGCCCAGCGCCTGAAGCGTCGTGGCCTCGTCATCCTCATCAGCGACTTTTTTGACGATCCCGCCGCCATTTTGAAGGCCGTCGGCATTCTGCGCAAAAAAGGCCACGAAGTGCTCGCCATGCAGCTTTGGGACCGCGACGAGATCGACTTCCCTTTCGGCAACTGGGCCCGCTTTGAGAACCTCGAAAACGACGAGGACTTCCTCCTCCTCGATCCCGCCACCGTGCGTCAACGCTACATCGAAGTGCAGAAGCAATTCGCCACCGACCTCAAGGAAGGCTTCCGCAAGCACCAAATCGACTACCTCAGCCTTCCGACCGATGAATCGCACTCCATGGCGCTGCGAAACTACCTCGCGCTGCGCATGCGGTAAGCCTGCTCACTCCTCCCGCAGCGATTGCAGCCAGCGGTCGAGCTGCTGAATCATCTCCGGTGGGCCGTCATCCGGGAAATTTTCGATCAGCCAGTTCACATCCTCCCGCGCACCTGCCTTCTCGCCGATCCGCTGACGAAGCTGCGCCCGCGTGAGACGCTCCATCGCCGCCTTGGGATCAATCGCCAAGACCAGATCGAGATACGGCAGCGACTCGCGAATGGCCCTCGTCTCCTCAAAGCCGCTTCCGAGAAGGTTTCGCAGCATGCGCAGCAGGATGTCGCGCTTGGTCGCGGGCTCCAGGAACTGCTCCGGCAGTTCACCGCTGTCCGTGAGTTGCAGCGCCGCCTGCTCCACCGTCAGCTCCTTGCCACGCTCAAACACATCGACGAGCTGCAGTTCGCCCTCGGGTCCATCGCGATAGCCCACCATGAACTTGCCCGGCAGCGGCACGCCAAACACACCCTGGATGCCGAGCTTCGATGCCAACTCGACGTAAAGCACACTCAGCGTGATGGGCAGGCCTTCGCGGTCATCGAGCACCTCGTTCATGTAGCTGTTGCTGCGGCTCTCGTAATCGCCACGGCTGCCGTGAAAGCCGTTTTCTTCAAACAGGTAGCGATTGAGCCGCTTCACAGCCGGAATCGTCCCTTTCTTGATTTCGGCATCATCCTTCAAATCGGCGATCATCGCCTTGAACGCGTTCAAATAGGCCGGCACGTCGATTTCAGGATTGTCGTGACGCGAGAGCAGCAACGTGCAGCGCAGCAAATTGACTTCCGGCTCCGGTTTTTCGAGTTCCGCGAGGATTTCCTTCGTCATCGCCCGGCGATGCAGCTCGCGTTCGAGCTCACGGAGTTTGCCCGCCTCTTCTTCGAGCTTCTTGCGCTGCTCACTGATCACACGACGAGCGGCGGCAGGATCTTCGAGAAGTTTATCCAGAGTCTGATCGCGAGTGGAAGCCTCGGCGAGATTCGATTCGATCTCGCTGCGGAATTTGGAGGCCATCGCAGGCTCCAGCGGCTTCTCCGTCAGATCCGCCCCAATGCGGAAGCTACGATAGTCCGCCACCGTGGCGCGGAATTTGCAAAGCCCCGCCAGACCGCCACGCAGGCCGCTATCCTCGGTCTCGATGACCTGCTTGCCGTTCACAAAGCAGGTGATCTTCTCCGGCTCCACGCGGACTCGCAGCGTGTTCCATTCACCCGCTTTGTAAGCCTCGCTCGGCACATCGGCGAGGATCGTCCACGAATACACATCCGGTCCGTCGAAGCGGGTGAGCCGCAGCTTCCCACCCGAAGGATAGAAGCCGTAGTGCCTGTCGCCACCATCCGAGCAGAAGGCGAGGCCTGCCGCACCGCTCTCGTCATCGAGCTTCACCGTCGCGGCGAGCTCGAAGGTCTCCTCCGGCACCTTTTGCGTCGAAAGACACAGCGCCCGGCCACCAAAGCCATCGCCCGGCAGGTCCGCCCGGATCACACCCGCATGCTGCGACCACTGCGAGCCGAGGTGCAGCTTCCATAGCTTCGGATTCAGCACGCCAATCGTCAGCCAGCGGCTCATCGGCACGGGATTCGGCTCTTCGATCAGCTCCTTCAAAGCATTCACCGGCATCGCAAAGCCCAGGTTGTCCGTCTTGATGTGCTTGAGCGTCAAGATGCCCAGCACCCTGCCCTGCATGTCGAGCAAGGGACCGCCGCTGTTGCCCTTCTCGATCGGGATCGCCACTTGCAGCATGTCATTGCCATCGATCTCCCGCGTCGCCGAGAGCACGCCCTGCACGATGCTGAAGCCCAGGCCTTCCGGTGCCCCCATCGCCACCACGCTTTCACCCTGGCGCACCTTTTTGGAGTCCCCGAGCGGCAGCGGCTTGAGCCCTTTCGCGTCGATCTTGAGCAAAGCGAGATCGCGATGTGCATCCGTGGCATGCACGACGGTCACCGCATGCGTTTTGCCATCTTGCATCTCCACCTGCAGCCGCCGCGCCTCGCCGATCACATGCAGGTTCGTCGCGATCAGACCGTCCGCACTCACGATGAAGCCCGAGCCAATGCCCTCCGTGCCCTCACGCCCGAGCTGCGTGATCTTCACCAGCGACGGCGCGATGCTTTCGGCGAGATCAGCGGTGGATTTGGCCTTCGGAGCCGCTTCGACCACGAAACACACGGAGGACAAGGAAAGGAGCAGCAAGAGGCGTTTCATGGGCACGAATAGGAGAGCGAGATTCAGTCCAGCCAGTTCTCAAAATGCAGGCCGGGGACTTTTTCAAAGTCAGCACGGTTTCGAGTCAGCAAAACCGCGTCGTATTCCAAGGCAATGCAGGCGATTTTCAGGTCCATCGTGCCGA
>JBEIGR010000436.1:0-5173 GCA_040381795.1 Verrucomicrobiaceae bacterium
GATGTTGTCAGCGAACCAGAGGCCACGGAAGTAGTAGCGTGAGTCGTAGGCGACGTCGAGGGTAGCGCCGATGCTGTCGAAAAGAGCCGTGGGGGCGGGTTCGACAGGAGCGGGGTTTTTTGGGGCAGGAGCGGTGCCTGCCGTGGCGTTCAGGGCTGTGCAGACGGCGAGAGTCGCCACCGACTTGGCCATGATCGAGTTGAGTCGATTGAGCTTCATTATGTTGGTCGAGTTTAGTTTGTTGGTGTTGAGGTTGCCGCCTGCCGGCAGGCAGACTGACACCTCAAGTTAAGCAGAGCCCGTGCCAAAATGGGGTGGTTTTATGATTTTTTTGAAACAACCGGGCTAAAATGCCTGCCGAGGTTCAAAATTTGCTCCGGCAGATGCCCGGCGCTGAGCGTGATGCGTAGCCTCGCTCGGCCACGCGCCACAGTGGGGAAACGGATGGCTGGCACGAGAAAACCGGCCTCCAGAAGGTTTTTCGATGCTTCCAAGGCCTCGGACTCGCCGCCGAGGATCACGGGCAAAATCGCCGCAGGGTGCGCAGGAGTCTGAAGCAGGTCGCTAAGCTTCGAAATGTGCTCGTGAAGCCTTTGGCGGCGCTTTTCACCCACCTCGCCCGCGATGAGTTTCAGCATCTCACACGCTGCGTAAGCCAGAGGAGGTGGTGGCGCCGTGGAATAGATGAGGCTGCGGGCACGATTGATGAGAAGATCGATCACCTGCCGTGATGCGGCGAGGTAGCCGCCGCTCAGGCCGAGGGCCTTGCTCAGTGTGCCCATGTGCAGTTCGATGCGGTTTTCCAGTCCCAGCGCCGCCGCGAGGCCTCTTCCCTGGGGACCGAGCACACCGACGGCGTGCGCCTCATCAAGGAGGAGCCAGGCACCGTGTTTTTCTTTGAGTTCCACGATCTCGTGCAGTGCTGCGGCATCGCCGTCCATGCTAAAAATGGACTCCGTGACGATCAAGACTCGGCCGGTGGCAGTTGCGAGCAGGCGGGAGAGCTTCTCGAGATGGTTATGCGGAAAGACGCGGATCACTGCGCCGCTCAGCCGGGCGGCATCGACGAGGCTCGCATGGCAAAGTTTATCGAGAAGGATCGTATCACCACTACCCATGAGGGCTGGAAGGGTGCCGAGAGCCACGGCAAAGCCGCTGCTGAAGCACAGGGCGGCCTCCGTCCGCTTAAAATCAGCGAGGGCCTCCTCCAGTTGCAGGTGGACGCGATGCGTGCCGCACACCAGGCGCGAGGCTCCTGAGCCTCCTCCATACTTGGACACACCCTCCACGAGCGCCTGCCGCAATTCCTCCGAACAGGCGAGGCCGAGGTAGTCGTTCGACGAAAAATTCACCAACTCGCGATCGCCACGCCGGACCACCACGCCCTCCACTTTGTCGAGCGGCTTTAATTCACGCCACAGGCCCTGCGCCCGCAGATCGTCGAGTTCGGTGCTGAGATTCCAGTCTCTCATCAGTCCTTCAATCTTCGCTCCACGACCTCATCCTTCGCCACACCGAGCGAGAGCGCCTTTTCGTAGTGCCGCTTGGCCAGTTCAATGGCAGGCGGGCGCTGCTCCAACATCATCAGAGCTAGGTTGAAGTGTGCGATGCCGTAATCCGGCTTCAGTTCGAGGGCCTTTTGCAGCTCCTCTTCCGCCGCGGCTGCCCAGCCGAGGTTTTTCACGGCGATGGCGAGGTAGTTATGCGCCCTCGCATCCTCTGGATCTTCGTGAATCGCCCGCGAGAGCGCGGAGATCGCCAGATAGGTATCACCCGCCTCCAGCCGCAGCAGGCCGAGCGCCACCCAAGACTGAGCGAGTGCCGCGTTGTGCTCCACGGACTGCTCGAAGCATTCGATGGCCTTTTTCGCATCACCCGCCTGCTGCTCCACCGCACCGAGATTTGCCCAAACGAGGGCGTTTTTTGGGTCCATCTCGATCATCTCACGGTAGGCCTTCCGGGCAGCTGCCCAATCACCCTTCGAGAAGGCCACGGCGGCCTTCTCATTGAGAGCCTTCGTGAGAGGCGGTAGCTCGCCCACCTTTTCAACAGGTGCGGGCGTCAGCGGTGAAGTCTCCTGAGCAGGGAGGAGCGGGCAAAATAGTAGCGTGCAGAGCCATGGAGAGAGCCATTTCATCCTCCCACCATGCCTTCATTTGAGGGGAGTAAAACCTCTTGCTCAATTCCTGTTGGTCGCGAATGTTCGAGCGAACAATAAATCGCGCCGTTATGAACCCCATCCTATCCGCCAGTGCCCCTCAACTCACCGCACGTCAGCAGGAACTGCTCGATTATCTCCGCGGCTACCAGCGCACCAATGGCGTCATGCCCTCCACTCGGGACATTCAGCGTCACTTCGGCTTCTCCAGTCAAACGGCCGCGATGAGCCACCTGAGAGCCTTGGAGAAAAAAGGGGCCATCCGCCGCCATCCCAACATGGCTCGTGCCGTCGTTTTTCCTGAAGACCTCGACCGTGCCGAGATCATCGATATTCCCGTCTTCGGCACCATTCCCGCCGGCATGCCGAGCGATGCTGCGCAGCACGCCGAAGGCTGTATCTCGGTGGACATCAACACGCTCGGCATCCCGCGTGCCTCGAAAAGCTTTGCCCTCAAAGTGCGTGGTGATTCGATGATCGAAGCGCACATCTGCAGCGGGGATCTCGTCATCCTCGAAATCAAGGAGCCGCGTGAGAAGGACATCGTCGCCGCATTGATCGACGGCGAAACGACCCTCAAACGCTACCTCGTCAGCAACGGGCAGCCTTTTCTCAAAGCCGAAAATGAGGAGTACCCCGATCTCCTGCCCGCTCGCGAGCTGCTCATCCAAGGCGTCATGATCGGCATGATCCGCCATTTCAGAAGAGACTGAGCCTCTCCGTGGCGCCATGACAGGCTACTTCGACTTCAATGCCACCACGCCGCTGCTGCCCGAGGCACGCGAGGCTTGGCTGCGAGCAAGTGAGAAGCACTGGCATAACCCATCCAGCCTTTACCGGGACGCGGGCATCACCAGTCAGAAGCTCGAAACGGCGCGGGAGCGGCTGGGTGTATTACTTCAGGTGGAGGCCGAGCGTATCGTCTTCACCTCTGGAGCCACGGAAGCAAATAACCTGCTCTTTTCCGCCTTCGCAGGCCAAAAAACGGCGATTTCCACCATCGAGCATCCCAGCGTCCGCGAAGCTGCACGGAATTGGACGAAGGTTTCGACCTTCGAGGCAGACGGTGAGATGCCGGAAGGCGTGGCACTCGTCTCCGTGATGGCGGCGAACAATGAAAGCGGTCAACTTTTACCTTGGCGGGAGCTTTCGCTTCTTTGCCGCGCCAAAGGCATGCCCTTTCACACCGATGCCACCCAATGGGTCGGCAAGCTGGAGGCCGATTTCAGCACCTGCGATTACCTCAGCGGCTCTGCGCATAAATTTGGCGGGCCGAAGGGCGCGGGCTTTCTGGTGCTTCGCGATGAAAACGAGCGCATCCGCCTCATCCACGGCGGCCCGCAGGAAAGTGGCCGCCGCGCTGGCACGGAGAACTATCCCGCCATTGAGGCCATGGTCACGGCGCTGGAGACGATCACGCCTCAGCTCGCCGCATGCGATGGCGCAGGCCGTGATGCCTTTGAAGCGGCCATGCAGGCATCGTTTGAAGGTCTGCGCCTCATTTCCGCCGATAAGCCGCGTCTCTGGAATACCTCGCTCCTCGTCATGCCACGGCATGAAAATCTAAAATGGCTCACGCGGCTCTCCCGACGCGGCTTTAGCATCTCCACCGGCAGCGCCTGTAGCTCTGGAAAAGAAGGTTCATCCGTCGTCGTCTCCGCTCTCGGCACCTCGCCTGAGGAACTGCGCCGCGTGGTGCGACTCAGCGGCGGCTGGGACACCACAGTGAACGATTGGCTCGAGCTCGCTTCGGCATTTCAAGAAGTGGGAGCCGAGCTCGATACGGGTGGGAAGGGCTGAGCACGGCATCTTGGCGCTTGGCGGAAAGCGCGGGAAGGTTCACAGTACCACATGGAACTCGCACGACGCGTCGTCTTTGCCCTCATCATTCTCGCGATTGCCGGAGGTCTGTATTCATATTCGAGGCAGGACTCGGATCGCTACGGTCTGTCACAGCTTTTGAAGGGAGAAAAAGTGCCCGATGATGCCGATTCCAAACTCGATGCCGAAGAC
The DNA here is from genome assembly GCA_040381795.1 of Verrucomicrobiaceae bacterium. Taxonomy (GTDB): domain Bacteria; phylum Verrucomicrobiota; class Verrucomicrobiia; order Verrucomicrobiales; family Verrucomicrobiaceae; genus Prosthecobacter. The sequence continues at coordinate 4,172 of JBEIGR010000436.1, forward strand.
GCCCGCGCCTTGACGCGGATAAACGACGCCTTTTCCAAACTCGCCGCCTCCGTCCTGCCCTCCGTCGTGAGCATCACCACGCGCAAGGTCACTGCCGGCCAGACCATGCTCCATCCGCTGCTCGGTCTGGTTCCGGGTCGCCCTCAGGTGATCCCCGGTCTCGGCTCTGGAGCCATCATCAGCAAGGACGGCCTCGTGGTGACCAATTACCACGTCGTCGCGGATGTGTCCGAACTGGCCGTCACCACCAACGACAATCAAATCTTCTCCGCCCAGGTGCTCGGCACCGATGAGGAGCGGGACATCGCCCTGCTGCGCATCGAGAGCGAACGCAAAGACTTCCCCGCTCTCTCGTTTGGGGATTCCGATAAGGTGAAGGTGGGCGAGATGGTCTTCGCCGTGGGGAATCCCTTCGGCCTCAGCGGCACCGTCACTCAGGGCATCATCAGCGCCCGTGACCGCCATCTCAGTGACAGCCAGATGGACTATCTCCAGACAGATACCGTCATCAATCCAGGGAACTCAGGCGGCCCTCTGGTGGACATCCATGGCAAGATCGTCGGCGTGAACGTGGCCATTGATCGCGGGGATCAAAACGTGCGTGCCTGGCAGGGCGTGGGCCTTTCCGTGCCCGCCAACGGCGTGAAGATGGTCGTCACGGCCATTCAGCAGGCGCTCGAATTGCGGGAGCAGGCTCGGCGTTCTGGTAAAAGCATGCTCGGCCGTGGCTACCTCGGCATCGAAGTGATTAGCGATCCAATCGAGATCGACAACGTCTGGGGCACCTCGCCCATCGGAGCCCTCATTTCTCGTGTGGACGCCAATTCGCCCGCTGCCGCCTCCGGTTTGAAGCCGGGTGATGTGGTCACGAAGTTCCAAGGCATGTCCTTCCGCATGCCGTCCGATCTTTTGCAGATCATCCGCACGCAACCGCCTGGTTCCGTCGTGAAACTCGAAGTCATCCGCAACAACCGCATGCGCGAAGTGCCTGCGAGACTCGGC
>JBEIGR010000437.1:0-5172 GCA_040381795.1 Verrucomicrobiaceae bacterium
AGTCGAAGACCCTGGACTGCGGCAGCCTGCTGCCGCTTTTCCGAGGCAGCCCTGCTGCCGCCGAAGTCTCCTGATGAACAAAGAACACCCTCCGCTGCCGCAATCGCGAGAGCGCCATGGCGAAACAACGTCTTGGACCATTCGACGGCCAGCAGGCTGGCCTCCCGAAAGCGGCAGCAGGCTGCCGCAGTCCATGTCACGCCCGTGCTGATAGAAAGCGCACCGCTCATGAACATCCTTCAATTCTCCTTCACATCCCCATGCTCGTAGGTCTTGGGCAACGTGTCGGTCCAGGCTTTGAGGCGGGAGGTGAGGTCTTGGACGAGATCGGGCTTTTGTGGAGCGAGGTTATGACGCTCGCCGGGGTCTGCAGCGAGGTCATAGAGCTCGACCTCGCCGCGAGCACGCTGCGGGACGTGGAGCTTCCAGTTTTGCCAGCGCATGGCGGGATCGGCTTTCTCGGAGTTCACTTTCCAGAATAGCGGCTGCGTGCGGACGTGGACGCCGCCGAGGAGGGCTGCGGAGACGTTTTCACCATCGAAGTCATTCGCGTCGATGGTCTCACCGGTGATGGCGCACAGAGTCGGCAGCCAGTCGGTGCCGCTGAGCACGGATTGAGCGTCCACGCGGCCTGCGGGCACTTTTCCCGGCCAGCGAACGATGAAGGGCACGCGCACGCCGCCTTCGTAGTCGCCATGTTTTCCTCCGCGAACCTCGGGGCCGGCGTAACCGAGCAGATGATGTGCGAGTCGGGCCTTTTCGGCTGAGAGGGGCTTCTTGGCGGCATTCGCGGCGGTCCGCTCGCGCAGCACGTCCTGCGGCGATGAGGGGCCTTGGTCGCTGTTGAAGATGACGAAGGTGTTTTCAGTGAGTCTGAGTTCGTCGAGCTTTGCCAGCAAGCGGCCGATGTCTTGATCCATGGAGAAGGCTTCGCCGAGGAAGCGCCGCATGGAGTCATCCACATCACCGCCGTGTTTTCGCACTGCGGCAAACTTCTCGCGTTGGTAGGAGGAGAAGTCGGCTTCCGTCACCTTCAGGTTGGCAAATTCATCCACAAAGCGCTGCTGCGGCTGGATGGGATGATGTGTGATGTGGCCCCACACATTCATGTAAAAGGGCACGTCCTTGTGCTTCTCCAGAAAGGCGATGGCGTTGTCATAGACACGCGTGTCCTTGCCGCCATCGACGGGCTTTGGAGCCACATTTTCCTCATCGGAGCCGATCACGTCGATGCCATACGTTCCCGGTGTCTCGCTCGGCCCGATGTGCCATTTGCCGAAGTGGCCCGTCGCGTAGCCAGCCTTCTTCATCAGCTCCGTGACCGTGACACGATCTCCAAAGCCAAAGCTGGCCGGATACTTCGCAAAGGTCGCGGGCCGCTTACCTGTCATGAGGCCCGTGCGTGCAGGGCAGCAGGTCACGCCAGTGGCATAGAACTGCGTGAACCGCGTCCCTTCCCGCGCGAGGCGGTCGACGTTCGGCGTCTTCGCATACGGATGCCCGTAACAAGCCGGATCACCCCAGCCGTAGTCGTCCGCGAGGATGAAGATGATGTTCGGCCTCGATGCCGCATGCAGCAAGCCGAGGAACCAAAGCGAGAGAAGACAAAGCAGGCGAGTCATGGGAATGCTGAACGCGAAGATGGCACGTGGCTTTCGGGCTTCCTCTTGTCCTCCAGGCGCTGGGAACTCTGAAGGGAAGCACAAACATCACGAGAAACGCGTATGGATTGACCACCTCATGCGTCTTCTGCTCTTCCTTGCCCTCACGACGGCGCTCCACGCCGCGAAGCCCTTCGTGCCAAACCTCGGCCCGGATCTGCCGACGATCACGGTGTCCTGTGGCGAGGTGTCGCTGCTGCTGCGGCAGGCTTCGCAGTGGACGCCGGGGCGCATCGACTTTCGCGGCCAAGCGATGACCACCGAGCGCAGCGCCTACGGCACGGTGTTTTCGTTTCCCGATTGTGGCTTCATCGGCACGGCGCATCTCGAAAACGAGCCGGAGCCGCTGCAATCGCTGGCCTTCATCCTTGATGGAAAACCGGTCGAGAAGCCCATGGCGGTGATGAAGGGCCAAACCTTCCGCTTTGAGCGTAAATCTCGCATCCGAGACTTCGAGCTGACTTGCGTCACCGAGCTGAAAAACAACCAACTCCACGAAACGACCACCGTGCGCACCGCGAGGGCCGTGCCGCTGAAGCTCGTGTATCATTTCATGCATGCGTGGGCACCGAGCGTGTCCGCTTTTTGTGCCGGAACGGATGCCGAGTCTGCCCAAATGCTCTCCGGCCCTTTGAACGATGGCGATGACACGGCGCGGAAGTTTTTCATCAACCAGCGCATCGACTGGATGGCGGTGTTCGAGCCGAAAAGCAGTCAGTTCGGTGTTTCGCGGCTGCTTTCCGCGCCTGAACTCGGCGGGCAAATGGCGATGATCTGGAATGTGCCGGGCAGCTATCGCAAATTTTATCTGAAGTGCTTCAACAACGCCACCGTGCCTGCTGGCTTTGAAGGCACCTGGCACATGGTGACGGCGTTTGGAGCCAGCGATGCCGCAGGCTGGGGAAAAGCCGCTCGCGAGTTGGCGCAGGCTTTGAAGTGAGTCGTGGTCAGCCGAGCGCAGGGGACTACTTCCGCCGCACTTCCTGCACGTCGAGGGCGGTGAGCTTCCACTCGCCTTTCATGGGCTGGACGGTGAGTTTGGCTTTGTAGCCGTTGTAGCGTGGATGGGCATGGCCCCAGTGGCCCACGTTGCCGAGTACGCTCCAGGTGCATTCGGCGATGAAGCCGCCGCTCTCCGGGTGCGGGCTGACTTGGTCCACCGTGGCTTCAAAATCGGTGATGAGCACGCGGGTGCCCTCGCGACCATCGAGGGTGAGGGCGGTGATGGTTTCGAGGTAGAGCTTTCGCAGCAGCTCACCATCCACGCTGCGGGCGAGCACATCATACACGCGGGATTCGATGCGATGATCAAAGGAACGATAGACGTTTCGCAGCAGCGGCGCGGCGATTTTTTGCGCCTCAGCGGGCTGGGTGATGATGGGGGCAGACTCGCCCCGCTGGAGGGTGATGGTGAGCAGCTTGGAAAAGAGGACGAGGCCGAAGACCCACACCCCAAAGTAGGGCAGGCCGCCGCCGGGCAGGCGGTAATCGCGATGCCAGATGTACCAGTAGAAGGCGAGTCCAGCAATGATCCAGACGATGCCGCCCACGGGCACGCGGATGGGCTGGGCGGGATCAAACGTGGGCACGGCGGCGAGCGGCGAGGGACGCAGACGGCCTTTGTTTATCCATTGGATGCGTTTGGTGACGCTGTTGACGATGATCTTTTCGCTCTGTGTGCCGAAGAGCACAGTGACGGGCATTTCCTTGAGGTCATTGATCCAGCCTTTCCACATCACTTCCACCTGATCCGGGGTTTCATTGGTGGTGAATTGCCACACAAAGCCGAGCATGCATTGGTCCACGCCTAGCTCCTCCTTTTCCTGCATCGGGATGGTGGCTCCGGGCTTCCCTTTCACAAAGAAGGCAGCGGGCGGCACATAAGGCTGGCGCATATCGTTCGTGGTGAGTGAGCACCAGTCCGCCGCGAGCTTTTCTGCATCGGCGATGATTTGAGCCTGCTTTTCGGGCGTCAAAGTCTGCGGCAGGTTGGTTTCATCGGGCGTGAGCCATTTGAAGACGGCCTGCATATCGAAGAGCGCCTCCACGCGGGTCTGGTAAGGCTCGATGTAGAGATAGATCTGTGCCACGTGGCCGGTGAGGACCACGCCAGCCGTTGGAGCGGGCGGCGTGGCGGTGGCCGGAGCTGCCGCCGTGGCTGCCGGAGGCGTGGCGGGCGTAGGCTGTGGCGCATTGCTCAGATCAAAGGGCAGCGCCACGCGGTCGATTTGCACCTGGGCCGTGGCAGCCGATGTGAGCACCCACGAGATGGCGAGCATCACGAGGCTGCAGAGGCGTGGCAAAGACAGGTGGAGAGGCATTCGTGCGGACATGAGCAGGTGAATCACAGCGCCCAGGGCTTGCGCCACTCTTTGGAGAGCAGTTTCGATGCCGCCGCGTTGTCGGCGATGGTTTCAGTCTTGGGATCCCATTTGAGCGAGGTGCTGCCGCTGCGCAGGGCGATGTTCGCGAGATGGGAGATGCTGATGCTGCGGTGGCTGACCTCGATGGGCGTGGCGGTGGGCTGGCCGTCGTAGATGCAGGAGAGGAAGTTATCGGTGTGGTCCTTGCTCTCGTAGAGGTGGATCTCGCCGTCGCGAGCCTTGTCACGCAGGATGTCCGGGCTGCTGGCCTGGATCTTGCCACGGTTCACGTAGATCCACTTGCCGCCTTCGCCTTCGAAGAAGACGCCGACGTGGTCAAAGGCCTTCGTGGAGCCTGCTTGGGCGTTTTGCGCCTCGACTTCGGGCATGAGCTTGGACTCGGGGCTGGCCACGTGCATGACGACACCGCTTTCATACACGCACTCGAAGCTGAACTCGGTGGCGGTGTTGTAGAGGGCGGTGAGGTCGAGCTTGCCCGTGATGTTTTTCATTTCGACCGGGCCGGTCAAATCGGTGCCCATGCCCCACTGGGCGATGTCGATGTGGTGAGCGCCGAAATCGGTGATCATGCCGCCGGAAAAGTTGAAGTTGTGACGCCAGTTCAGCGGCAGGAGAGCGGGGCGGTAGTCCATCTGCTCCGCTGGGCCGAGCCACATCTCGTAGTCGAAATCAGCGGGCACGGGAGCGGTGTTGATCTGGTCGGCCATGCCGTTCCAGTTCTTGTGACCACCGGGAAGGCCGACGCGGACCTTTTGCAGCTTGCCGATGCGGCCATTGCGCACCTGCTCGCAGGCGAGGCGGAAGTACACATCGCTGCGCTGCTGGCTGCCGGTTTGCCAGGTGACTCCGGCTTTCGCCACCTCGTCGCTCATGAGGCGGCCTTCGGCGATGTTTAGTGCCAGCGGCTTCTGCCCGTAGATGTGCTTACCTTGGCGGGCGGCATACACGGCCATGTAGGCATGCCAATGATCGGGCGTGGAGACTTGGACGGCATCGAGGTCCTCCTTCTCCATCATCTCGCGGAAGTCAGCGTAGGCCGTGCAACCCTTCACCGGCTTGTGCTCGGCTTTGGAATACGATTCGTCGATGATCTTGCGGCCGGCCTCGCGGCCGCCGGTTTCTTTGCC
>JBEIGR010000438.1:0-5167 GCA_040381795.1 Verrucomicrobiaceae bacterium
CCATCCGCTGGACGCTCCCCCGCTTCCGCTTTGACCAGCTCATGGCCCTCGGCTGGAAAATCTTCTTCGAGCTCGCCCTCGCGAACGTCTTCCTCACCGCGCTGATCCTTTGGTGGACGCAGAAGTAATCCACTTCTCCGCCCAAAACGCCGCGTGAGCACCTAAAAAGCCGCCGAGCGTATCCGCGAGCCAGTCCCACACATCGCCGCCGCTGCGGCCGGGGACGTGGAGTTGATGCCACTCATCCAAAACGCCCACGAGGGAGCAAAACAACACCGTGAGCACGATGGCGGTCGTTCGGCCCTGAGCGAGACCGGCGAGCCGCAAACCCAGCAGAAAGCACATGCCACCGAGCGTGAAGTAGGTGGCGTGCTCGACCTTGTCGATGCCAGGAAAACCACCGGGTAGTGCCGTGCTCGGTTGGGCGGAAAGCCAATACAAAACGCTGCCCCAGACGAGGACCGCGAGACGCCAGAACAGGGGCTTGGAGAGAATGGCAAGCATGGGCCAGAGGTGAAGCGGGCGAGGCGGCGCAGGTCAAGCGTTCAGTCAGAAGAGTGGCGGTTCCACCGGACCAGGCTTGCGAACTAGCGAGCGGACGGGTTGAGTGAGGCGCTTGTCGTCTCGCCTCACCAGCATCCTCAAAACCTTCGCCGCCTACTTCGTGCTCAACGTGGGCACGTTCTTGATGATCCAACTCGTGGTGACCTACTCCACCTTGGACGATCAGGTCGGCTTTCTGAAGGAGAAGCAGGACTACCTTCACCTGCCGGTGTGGAAGGCGGCCTTCTACATTCATGTCTTTACAAGCCTCCTCGCCCTGACCGCAGGCTTCACCCAGTTCTCGGCAGGCATTCTCGGCCGCCATCGCTGGCTCCATCGACTGCTCGGACGCCTGTATGTGATCGTCGTGCTGCTGATCAACGTGCCCGCAGGCTTGGTGATGGGGATTTATGCGAATGGAGGCCCCTCCTCGAAGCTGGCCTTTCTGCTTCTCGATGCGCTTTGGTTTTGGTTCACGCTCAAAGCCGTGCTGGAGGCTCGGCGAGGCAATATCGGCAAACACCGTGACTACATGATGCGGAGTTACGCTCTCACGTTGTCAGCCCTCACGCTTCGCACCTGGAAAATCATCCTCACCAACACCACCAGCCTGCCGCCCGGGACGATTTACATGATCGATGCCTGGCTTGGCTTCATGCCCAACTGGCTCTTCGCCGAGTGGCTGATCAACGGCCGAAAAACATCCCAAAAACCATCGCCATCCCGATGAAAAAAGAAGCGAAGCAGAAGCAGAAGGTAAGAATGCCCGCTGCCCATGACCAGCCTGAGCCACGCTTGCACAGAGATGCGGACACGGCCATCGCGATGCGAAAAGCGGCAGTCCCTGCCAGTAGAACCGTGCAGATTAAGAACAGGATGATTAGGCCTTCGGGCATGAGCGGAGTTTAACGAACTCCCTCACAAGCGGCAACATCCATCTTGGTGATCGGTTTTCCCCGCAAGAACCGCAGTTGGTGCTTGTTGAGTAGGGCGCAACCAGCAAGTAACAAGCCCCATGTCCCAACGCGCACGCTACATCATGATCGGAGGCTTCCTCGGAGCCGGCAAAACGACCACCGTCGGTCGGTTGGCGAGGCATTTGAGCGATCAGGGGCTGAAGGTCGGCCTCATTACCAATGACCAAGCCGGTGGCCTCGTGGATACGAAGCTGCTGCGCGGGCAGGGCTACGCGACGGAGGAAATCGCGGGCGGGTGCTTCTGCTGCCGTTTTAACACGCTCGTGGATGCCGCCGCGCGGCTGAATGATGCCACGAAGCCGGATGTCTTCATCGCGGAGCCTGTGGGGAGCTGCACGGATCTCGTGGCGACGGTGACGTATCCGCTGCGCCGCATGTATGGCGATGCCTTCACCATCGCGCCGCTGGCCGTGCTGGTCGATCCGGTGCGGGCGCGGCGTGTGTTTGGTCTCGATGATGGCGGCACGTTTTCGACGAAAGTGGCCTACATCTTCAAAAAGCAGCTCGAAGAGGCTGACGTGATCGTCATCAGCAAAAGCGATCTGATCGATGACACGCAGCGTGAGCAACTGCGGGCCGTTTTGGCGAAGGAATTCCCGCTGGCGAAGATCGTGACGGCCTCGCCGCGACAGGAAACCGGTCTCGACGAGCTTTTCAGCACGCTCATGAGCGGCGAGCAGGCGCGGCGCAATCCGATGGCGGTCGATTACGAGGTCTATGCCGAGGGCGAAGCCTTGCTCGGCTGGCTGAACGCCACCCTTTCACTCAAATCAGACGACGAGTTCGACGCGAACGCCTTTCTCAAAAAGCTCGCCACGAACGTGCAGGGCCGATTGCAGGTCGCCGGAGCGGAGATCGCTCATTTCAAGATGACCTTCAGCCCCGACGACGGCATCGCGGGTGAGCTGGCGAGCATCAATCTCGTGCGCAGCGACTACATCGCCGAACTCGGCATGGAACTCGACGAGCCCACCACCGGCGGCCAGCTCATCATCAATCTGCGTGCTGAGGCCGATCCGGCGTCGCTGATGGAAGCGGTGAAAGCGGCTCTCGATCAGGTGAGAAGCAGTTTCTTCGGCCTGCAGGCCGTGTTGGAGCACGAAGAGCACTTCCGCCCTGGCAAGCCGGTGCCGACGCATCGAGACGAGTGATCAGCTCTTCTTGGCTTTACGCACATTCGCCACCTGGCGTTTGGTGGCGGCACGGCGGTCGAGTTGGGTGAGGGAGGCAAAACGGCCGTCATCGCTGGAGTAGGCGAGGATGTCGCCGGAGTCGATGCGGTAAACCCAGGCGTGCAGGCTGAGCTCGCCGCGCTGGAGTTTCACGGCGACGGCGGGATGCGTTTGCAGATTCTCGATCTGCACGAGCACATGCTCGCGCACGGCGACTTCGAGCTGCTCGGGGCCGCGCAGGCGACTGTAGTTCTCCTCCATGATGCGGCGGGTGGCCTCGGCATGGTTCAGCCAGCTTTTCACGAGGGGGAGCTTCTCCATCTTTTTGGGACTGAGCATGGCTTGAAGAGCGCCGCAGCCGCTGTGGCCGCAGACGACGATGTCCTTCACGCCGAGCGCGGAGACGGCGTACTCGATGGTGGCCGGCTCGCCGCCATTCGAGGCACCGTAGCAGGGCACGATGTTGCCTGCGTTGCGCAGCACAAAGAGCTCACCGAGATCCGACTGGGTGATGATGGTCGGATCCACGCGGGAATCCGAGCAGCCGATGAACAGCGTGCTGGGACTCTGGCCGCCCACGAGCTGCGAGTAGAAGTCTTTTTCCTGTTTAAAGACCTGGGAGTGAAACTGGTGAATGCCGGAGAGAAGCTCTTTCATGGGTGCGCGGAGGATGCCCACCGTAAATCTTTTGGCAATGCTGCGCTGCCACGACGGGCGGAATTCTTGACACCGCGCCGCTCCTCCCGCAAAGCAACGCCGCATGATCACCTACAATCCCAAGGACTGGTGGAAGCTCATCTTCGCCTTTCACCGCAGCGATACCTTCCGCGTGCTGCTGCCCGGCATGATCGCCGTGGCGTTTTACACCGCGCTGATCGCCTGGCTGGAGAACGAGGTCTTTCATGTGAGCTTCCGCAACACGACGGTGGTTCACACGCTGATTGGTTTTGTGCTTTCGATGCTGCTCATCTTCCGCACCAACACGGCCTACGAACGCTGGTGGGAAGGGCGGAAGCTGTGGGGCAGCTTCGTGAACAACTCACGCAATCTGGCGCTGAAGCTCAACGCCTTCCTGCCGGAGTCCGCCACGGAGCAGCGGGCGATGTTCCGTGCTCTCATCCACAACTTCATCCAGGCCTCGAAGGATCATCTGCGCAAAGGCGTGGATGTGAAGAAGCTGACGGTGGAGGGCGGTTATGACGCGGCTTACTTTGCCAAAGGCGGCCATGTACCCAATCAGGTGCTGAAGGCCCTCTTCGTCGAGATCAACCATCTTTACACCTCCGGCGTGGTCTCCGGTGAACAGCTCATCGTGCTCAATGCCGAGCTGCAATCCTTTGCCGACAACCTGGGGGCCTGCGAGCGCATCAAGAAGACGCCCATTCCGTATGCCTACAGCCTGTTTTTGAAGAAGGTGATTTTCCTGTATGTCTTCACCATGCCGATTGGCTTTGTGCTGGACTTCAGCTTCTGGGCGGTGCCGGTGGTGACGCTGGTTTTCTATGCTTTTGCCAGCATTGAAGTCATCGCCGAGGAGATCGAGGATCCGTTTGGCACCGAGGCGAATGATCTGCCGACCGATTCGATCGCCGAAACGATCCGCGCCAACCTTCACGACATCTTGTGAGCATCGCATCGAGCATCGCCGCCGTCTTCCGCGAGAACCGCGTGCCATGCCTCGCGCTGAACATTATCGTCATCACGCTGGTGGGCAGTTATTATCTGGTGCCAGCTATCGCGGAAGTGTGGGAGGCGGTGGGGGCGTTCAAACTGAAGTGGGCGTATGCCTTTTCGCTCGGTTCTACGATCTTCGCGGCGGTGCTGCTGCCCTCGCTGGTGCAGCTCTGGATGGGCACGCTGCCTGCGGAAGGTCGCTGGAAGCGTGTGGCGCTGCTTTCGATGTTCTGGGGTTATCGCGGCATGGAGATCGATTTGTTCTACCAGGTGCAGGGATGGCTCTTCGGCACGGGCAACGATGCGGCGACCCTGATCAAGAAGGTGGTGGTGGATCAGTTTGTGATGAGTCCGTTGTGGTTTGTGCCCACCGTGCTCATCGCTATGCGCTGGGTGGACATGGGCGGCTCGTGGACACGCACGCGAGCCTCGCTCACGCGGGAGTTTTGGATGCGCACCTGCCCCACGGTGATGGTGACAAACTGGCTGGTGTGGATTCCCACCTTGGCGCTGGTTTACAGCCTGCCGCCCGCCTTGCAGTTCCCGCTCTTCTCGGTCGTGATGTGTTTCTTCATCCTCATCGTCACGCTGCTGGCACGCGGCGATCAGCGCAGCATCAAGTAGTGACGCGTCTTGCCGTGCTTCTGCTTGTTGGTCAGCGGCGGCAGGTCGAGATGGAAAAAGTGGCGCAACGTCTTGGTGTGATGCTTCAAGACGGCCTTCGAGGCCTCCTTGAGCGCCATCCAGCGTTTCCACGGATGATCCGGCGCATGCATGACGTGCCGCAAAAGGCTGAGCCAC
>JBEIGR010000439.1:0-5165 GCA_040381795.1 Verrucomicrobiaceae bacterium
CCGCTCCTGCTCCGCAGCCGTGTCATCGACAAAAAGACGCGTGAAGAGCTTCATCGCGCTGTTTTCCGCCGGAATCATGGAGCCGTTCTCCGTGTAGCTCGGGCTCGTCTGCGAGTTCGTATTCAAAACGAGCGACGGAAACCGCGTCTCATGCCCCAGATGCTTCGCCATCAGCTGATCGAGCGAAATCGTGTTCCGCGTCGTCGAGCCGCGCGCATTCGGACAAGCCGAAAAGATGCTTCCCTCCGCCGTGTGACCTCCCGTGACTCCCGGATGCGACGAACCCGACACCACCGTGAAATCTTCCCGCAGGTCCTGAATGCCCGCGAGGTAACGCGAAGGCTTGTAGCCGCGTCCCGAGCCCTCCGGCACCAAATTCGGATTGTGCAGCCCCAACGCCAAACTCATGCCGACGAAGCGCTTCGCCTGTTTCGTCTCCTTCACCGCCGCCAAGGCCGGAGTCATCGCTTCAAGCAAAGGAAGCCCAAGCGTGATGCCCGCGCCACGCAGCATGGCACGACGGGAGAGGTGTTTCTGGAAGGTAAAAGTGCTCATGGGGTGATTTGCGAACGTTTCAACGGTTACGGTCTATCTTCCTTTGCCGTTTGACCGGCCTGAGCTGTTTAAGAATATGCGATGCGATTTTTCGCCCCAGCGCCAACCCCTCACGGCCTGCTGAGGAAAAGTGGATGCCGCCATAGACGCGGCTGCGGGCGATTTCCTCGGCGCAGGCCTTAAAGGAGGTGAACTGGCTTTTCACATCCTTTACATCATCGCTGGAAGCGGAGAACTGGATGTCCTGGGTGCCAAAGAATTGCTCTAAGATTGTGGTGGCGGCTCCGCTGACGCCGGAGTGGCCGGAGACGTATTCGGGGTGCGGTGGCGTATTGAGCAGCGGCAGCCAGGTTTTATCGGCAGTGGTGGCGGGATTGTTGTCTTCGTCGGCTCGTGGGATCGCGGTGACGGGCCGCCAGTAGTTGTAGTGATACTTGCTGTCCCAGATGGCGATGCCGGTGTCCGCCATCGCCAGATTGAGTGTGGCAAAGAGTTCCGCCGCTTTCCCGAGCGGCAGTTGGCGTTTGAGGCTGATCTCGCGGGCGATGTCGTTCCAATGCCCGGCGGGTGAGGTGGTGTAGCTGAAGTCAGCCCAGAACTTCGCGATGAGCGTTTGCTCGGCGGTGCGCTTCGTGCTGACCTTGCCGCCCAGCTCGCGGACCTCGTTCAGGTCTTTGGCGTAGACTTCGCTGTCGAGGGGCGGCGGTGCAGGAGCACGGAAGGGCTTCACGTCTTTGAGGACGAAGGGCTTCACCTCTCCCCAATGCGGGAATTCGGGCGGGCGGTGGTTGGGAGGGGTGCGCCGCCACTGGCCGGGTTTGTCACTTGGGACGTAATGGATCGTGGTGCTGGAGCCGTCGTTGGCCCGTTCCTCAAAAGTGCGATCCACAGCCTTTTGGGCGATGATGTGAAGACTGGCCGGGACGGTCTGGTTCGGGCGCAAATCTTCCGCCAATTTGGTCTGCGAGGGAAAGAGATTCAGGAAGGCCAGCCGGGCCGCCTGACTGGCGACGAGTTGCTGATCCTCATCACTACCTCGTTCCTTGATCGCCTCTTGAATCGCCCGGTGGATGGACAGGTGAAAGATGGGCAGGTTGCGGGAGACGAGGCAGGGCGGCGGAGTTTCCTTACGCACGGCTTGGAGGAACGCGGCGTTCCAGTCTTCGACGACTCCTGCTTTGCCGCTGCTTATGGAGACGAAGCCAAGGGTTAAACCACAGAGGACACGGAGGAGCACAGAGTTTTGCTTTTCATGCCTCTGTGCCTCTCGGTGATCTCTGTGGTGAATCACAATCATGGATCACTGCCCCGCGTTGCGCGTCCCCACGAGGCGGAGGAACTTCTTTGTGAAGCCATCGACCTCAATGGCGGCTTCGTATTCGATGCTGGTGGCATCTTCGAGGCCGGTCGGCGTGAGGAGGATGCCGTTGCCGTTCCAAGTGGAGAGGTCGTCGCTGCCTTCCGCGGTCAACGAGCCTGCGGTGATGTTCTTCCCGGCGCGGAAGATCATGGTGAGGTAACGCTTGTTGTCGTTTGGATCGACCCCTTGGGCGGTTTGGAGGTCGTGAGTGGTTTGTCTGGCCTTGGGATTGCCGCCCATGAGGAATTCCAGCAGGTTGCTGAGGCCGTCACCGTCGAGGTCGCGGTCATCGCCGATGATGGCGGGATCATTGCGCTCGGCCTCAGTGAAGTTCGCGAGCCGCCAAGCGTCCAGTTGCGGGCGGTTGATCGTGGGCGTGAAGGTCTGGCCTTGGGCGTTGGTGAGGAGGATGTTGCTCACGTTCACGGTCGGTCCGCCCTTAGGAGAGCCGGATTTGAGAGTGAGAGGGACTTCGAGCACGAGATCGCTCGGCAGCAGTTGGTTGGAGCTGGAGTAGAGCACGATACGCCGGGTGCCTGCGGCCACCTCGCGGGATTCCGCGGTGTGATTCGTGGCTTCACTAGCTGCCACGGCACTTCCTGCCTCCACGATTCCTGCTGGGAATTTCAGATCAAACTGCATGCCCACGATTTGATGCGTGTTGGTGAAGTCGAAGGGCAGTTGCAGCACAGAGCCCGCAGCGGCGTTGGCGGAGCCGAGGGTGAGGGTGTCTGCCGCGAGCGGCGCGGAGAGCAAAGGGTAAAGGGCGAAGAGTGAGAGCCAGTGTTTCATGCTTACCGCCGGGCGGGTTTGAAGAAGCCGAGGATGCACTTTGGATTGCGCACGCAGACTTGAACGTGATCGAGACTGCGTAGCCCGGCCGTGGGATAGACGGGCTGGCCTTCGTTGAAAAAGCCGCGCACGGTGTCGAAAGCTGGCCTGCCCATGGATTCAGTGAGGTCGTGCAGGTGGTTCATCACCGCGCAATCGAGAAAGCGGGCTTTCGACTCAGGGCCTTTGTTGCGAGGCGGCGTATTTCCTGATGCACGACATTCGGCGGTGAAATGCTCCTAGGCCGTGGTTACCAAATGGGCGCTTTCTGGATCAGCGAGATCGAGGCAGTGGCCCAAATGGATGATGGCTCCGACGACAGTCGGCTTCCGAACTGGTGAATGGGGCATCGCAGCCATCTCTCGTGCCCATTTCATGGCGCGTGCCTCACTTTTCTCCCAGAAGTAGATGCCGTGACCGAGCCAGTCCCACGGGTTTGTGCTCGGCTTCAAATACCCGCCATCGAAGATCATCTGGGCCACGCTTTCGTCGCAGCCGTGGTAGCCAAAGATGATCTGGGGCGGGAGCATTAGCGGAACTTTTTCTTGAGTTTGCCCGTCTTGGTATACATGCCTGTGCCCACCAGCCAGCGAAGCGCGTTCTCGCGGGTCTTCGGCTGCTTGGCGATGAATTGCTTCATCTCAGCGGCGAGGGCTTTGTAATCGACGGCTGGATACAGGGCGGTGGTGTCGATGGTGATCTTCATGGTGTGAGGCTAGCTGAGGCAGACCGGATTGCAACCCGGCACAGGCGGTGGGAAAGGCGATTCACTGAATTTTACACCGCGAGAGATTGGAACACCGCAGAGTTCGGAGATCAGTAGTCAGAAGTCAGTGGTTAGGACTCTGAATCGTTCACACTGGCACTTTGGATCGCAAGGAGGGTCGTCGTCATCACCGGGTTTCGGCCCTTGATTTCGTCCCCCAGGCATCGCCCCATGCCACCCCGGCTGCCGAATGCCCACACCGGCATCGCTTTTCACGAAGTTCCCATCGGCGGTGACGGTCATGGGGCCGACGACTTCCCATTGGCCGGTATCGTGATTGAAGCTCCAGGGGGCGCTTTTCTCCCCTGGGCCGGGTTTGATGCCGGTGACGGGGGCGGGGAGGTTCGGGAAGCAGACGGGGGCGGGGCGGTAGAGGTTGGTGGCACCGTCGGACTGCACGGTGATGACGAGGGGGAGATTCAAGCCGGGCGGCAGGGGCGAGGGCAGGCGGTCGGCGGGCACGGGGGCGATGCCGATCTTGCCGCCGCGCGTGCCGTCGTCGCTGAAAACGGCATTGGCGGGGACTTCGACGGTGGTGCCAGCGAGGGCGGGGTTCAGCGCGAGCACCTGCTGCGGGAAGGCGACGGTGGTGGCCTGAGTCTGGCTGGTGGGCTGGAGGGTGCCGGCGCAGACGCAGGGCAGATAGACGAGGCCGGTGCCAGCGGCGAGGTTGTCGGCCTTGCCGGGGACGGCTTCCCATTGCTTGCCGACGGTGGGGAAGTATTGGCCGCTGGGGTAGGCGCTCCACGGTGAGGTGCGGCCATCAATGTGGACAAAGAAGACGCCGCAGGGGCAGGGAGTGAGGGTGAAGTAGCCCTGGGCATCCGTGGTGGTGCGCAGGGTCTGCTCCTGGCCGTCCACGGTGATGGTGACGCCGGGGACGCCAGCGTTTGGAAAACCCGCAGGAACGGTAGGAAATCTCGACGCGGCTGAGCAACTTCCTCCCGGCGAACTCGGCGCTGAACTGCGTGGTATCGAGCGTGGCATTGATGGCGAGTGGGACAGTGAAATGCACGATGGTCTCGCGATTCACCGACACATCGCCCTCGCCCGCCGCCGGTGAAGTGAAGCGCACGGTGGCGAGCGGCAGGTTCTCCGGCGTGCGGGTCTCCAGCACTTCCTTGATCAGCTCATCCACATCCGCCTGATTCACCGCGCCGTCCTTGGTGACATCGGCGAGCACGGCATGATGCGCATCCAGCGGTGTGGTGCCGTTCACATGCTCGACGACGAGCGCGATGTCGCGGACGGTGATGACGCCGTCGTCGTCCACGTCGCCGAGATGGAGGTTCGGTGCAGGCTGCGCGTAAAGGGAAGAAAAGGCCAGCGGCGAAAAAAGAACGCAGGCTGGAGAGTCGGGACAGCATGGCGGGAGCCTGCGGAGTGATGGGCAGAGAAGTGTTAAGGGCAAGCGACGATCCCGAGTCCCGTTCCGGGGTGACGCATTTTCCTCACTTCTTCCTGAAAAACTCGCTCAAAACCACCTCGCGGATGATGGAGCGGACGTTGGTGGTCTTCTTGGCGATGTCATCGAGCGCGGCTTCATCGCTGAAGCGCGGTGGAGCGCCGGAGGCGTAGGTGAGGAAGTGGGTGGCGAAGCCGCGGGCGAGTTGCTGGGGCTGTTGCGTGTAGATTTGCTGCCAGGTGGAGAGG
>JBEIGR010000440.1:0-5158 GCA_040381795.1 Verrucomicrobiaceae bacterium
ACGATGTCGTTGGCGACGATGCGCTCGTTGACGAGTTTTTCGATGTCGGCGAGCTGCGCGGGGGTCAAAGCGGCGCTGTTGAAGTCGAAGGTGAGCTTGTCCTGCGTGACGTTGCTGCCTTTCTGCGTGGCGTCTTGGCTCACGACTTCGTGCAACGCCCAATGCAGGATGTGCGTGACGGTGTGGTGTCGCTCGATGGCGTGACGACGCGTGACATCGACGGCCACGCGAACCTGCGAGCCGACGGCGGGTGCTTCTTCACCTTCGATGAAGTGCAGCCAGGTATTGCCGACTTTCGTCGTGCTGGAGATGGGGAAAGCGTTCGCGCCGAGGATGATCTGGCCGCTGTCGCCGATCTGGCCGCCCATTTCGGCGTAGCAAGCGCTGGAGTCGAGCACCACCGCCGTCTTGTCCTTCATGGACACGACTTCGAGCACTTTGGCATCGGTTTCGAGCGTGTCGTAACCGATGAACTTGGTGGCGTCCTTGGTTTCGATTTCGCTGACGGAGACGACGTTTTTCTTCATGGCGGCGCGGGCACGGGCACGCTGCTCTTCCATGAGCTTTTCGAAGCCAGCGCTGTCCACGGTGAGGCCGCGTTCGCGAGCAAGGAGCTCCGTGAGGTCGATTGGGAAGCCGAAAGTGTCGTAAAGTTGGAACGCGAAAGCGGCATTCAGAGATCGGTCTGATCCGACCGATCGGACCTGATCTTCAAAAAGCGCCACGCCGCGGTCGAGAGTGCGATTAAACGCCTCCTCCTCCAGCTTCAGCACGGCTTTGACCTGATCTTTCTTCACGCGCAGCTCAGGGAAGACATCACCCATGTGCGCGGCGAGGCCATCGACGAGCTTGTAGAAGAAGGGCTCTTTGAATTCGAGCGTGCGGCCATACTTCACGGCGCGGCGGAGGATGCGGCGGAGTGTGTAGTTGCGGTCGCTGTTGCCGGGTTGGATGCCGTCGGCGATGGAGAAGCTCAGGGTGCGCAGGTGGTCGGCGATGACGCGGAAGGCGACGTCGATCTTTTCCTGCTCGGTGACGGGGATGACGTGGCCCTGCTCGTTGGCCTTCGGCAGCGTGCTTTGGTAGTGCTTGCCGCTGAGCTTGGTCAGTTCGTCGAAGATGGGTTTGAAGACATCCGTGTCGTAGTTGCTGATCTTCGCGTTCTCGAAGTCGGTGAAGTTTTTCGTGCCCTGGATAATGCTGGTGAGGCGCTCGAAGCCCATGCCGGTATCGACATGCTGCGCGGGCAGCGGGGTGAAGGTGCCGTCGGGGTTGGCGTTGTATTGGATGAAGACGTTGTTCCAGATCTCGATGCAGCTCGCGTCGCTGCCGTTGACGAGCTTGGCACCTTCGCGTTGGCGGTCCTCGGGCAGCTCGATGGGGCCGGGGGTGAGGTCGATGTGGATTTCCGTGCAGGGGCCGCAGGGGCCGGTGTCGGCCATCATCCAGAAGTTGTCCTTCTTGTTGCCGTTGACGATGTGGATGTCGGGATCGAGGCCGACGGAGCGGAATTTTTCGGCCCAGAGGTTCCAGCTTTCTTCATCGCGGTCAGCGGGGTCGCCTTTGTCTTTGTTCGGCTGGTAGATGGTGGCGAAGACACGGCTCGGGGGGAATTTGAAGCGCTCGACGATGAGTTCCCAGCTCCAGGAAATGGCCTCTTTTTTGAAATAGTCGCCGAAGGACCAGTTCCCGAGCATCTCGAAGAAGGTGTGGTGGTAGGTGTCGAGGCCCACGTCTTCGAGGTCGTTGTGCTTGCCGCCGGCGCGGATGCACTTCTGCGTGTCCGCCGCACGGGTCGGCAGGCCTTTGGCGAGCACGCCAGGCCAGGTGTCCACATCCGCGCTGCGCTCGCCGAGGAAAATGGGGACGAACTGGTTCATGCCCGCATTGGTGAAGATGCGTGCGCCGTCGCGGCTGGTGTAGCCCACGTTGTCACTGGGGACGATGGTGTGCTGCTTCGACTTGAAGAAATCGAGGAAGGTGGCGCGGATTTCGGCGGCAGTGGGGACGGCGGACATGGGCTGGGAAAAGGAGCGCCGAGTATGGCGGGAGGATGCCGAAGGTAAAGGCGGGGTTTGCAGTCGAAAGACTGGATGAAAAGGTTCCTGCGATAGGCCAGCCAGCCTTTCTGGTGAGCGGAATAGAATTTTATTTGAAAATAATTATAAATATTATAAAACATTTGTCGTCCATGCATTTTGTTGTTCAGCGCTCTGCGATAGCTCGGCAAACCCAATTCGGGTATAGCCTTATTGAACTGTTGGTCACTATCGCCATCTTGGGCATCGTTAGTCTCATCGGCGTGAATTCTTTTGGCGGTGCTCGGCAAGGCGCTGTGGATCAGAAGGACATGCGAAACGCCCAGGAAATCGCCAGTATGGCGGCGGTAGCGAGAGCTGCCGGAGCACAGTTTGTCGTTCTTGGCGACGAGAAGGCCAGCATTGAAAATCTTCGCGCTGGCTGCACTCCAGTTCATGGAGCATTTAAAGGGTGCGTGTTCCAGTTGCCCAATCTGGCTGAGTCTGAAATCAACGGTGCGATGCGCTTTCTAGCACTCAACGATACAGAGATCCAATACCGCCTCGATGGCAGTTATTGACTTCGGAGGGTTGGGAACGCGCAAAACTAGTGAGCGCACCTTCCGGCGAAATGGAATTTCTTCCTCTAGAATGCTTTCAGGGGTCAAATAAGGGTGCATTCATGCGTATTTGTTCTCCCCTGATGAATGACCCTGCCATCGCCGCCTACGCGGACTGGATCATCACCGAGGACCGCCACTCCAAGGCCATGGCCGACTCCGGCTACAAGCCCAGCCGATCCAGCCGAAGATTTTCATCAGGCAAGTCTTGGGCCTGCCGTGAGTTGCTCGGGGCACTTCGCACGGAGTGTGTCTTGACCAAAAACCCCGAGGATAGCATCAGCAACCCATGAAACTGACCGCCGCGTTCGAACCCGCGCCTGAAGGTGGCTACACCTGCCGGGTCGAAGAGATTCCTGCTGCTATCTCAGAGGGCGAGACGCTCGAGGAGGCGCAAGCAAACCTGATGGAGGCCACGCAACTCGTGATCGAGTGCCAGCGGGAGCCTTCCGAGCAGTCGCGAAGCCCTCGCAGCGTGAAGCAGGCGCTTGAACTCGCTGCCGCATGAAACTGGCCGGCCTCGAGCGGCATCTGCGGGAGCCTGGGTGTGCTCTGTATCGCCAAGGTGGAAGCCAGCCTCTCGAAAACTCACCATCGTGCCTAGGCATCGCCTGCTGAAGGAGACGACCGCACGCGCCATCTGCAAGCAACTCGAAGTGCAGCTGCCGTGATTGGGCGCAGACGTTCCTTGCATCCGCTGCGAGGACGTTGATAGCTCGCCGTCCTATGTCGAAAGTCACCCTCGGCCTGGTTCAGAGCCGGGCCTTTTCCTCCAAAGACGAAAGCCTGCGCCAGCATGTGGCGCTGATCCGTGAGGCGGCGGCTCGCGGCGCTCAAATCGTGTGCCTGCAGGAGCTTTTCAATACGCCCTACTTCTGCATCACGCAGGACGCGGAGCTGTTTAACCTCGCCGAGGCCGTCCCTGGGCCCACGACGGAGGCTTTGGCCCCGCTGGCGAAGGAACTCGGCGTGGTGATCATCGTGCCGCTCTTTGAAAAACGCGGCCCCGGCCTCTACCACAACACGGCGGCCGTGATCGACGCGGATGGCACCGTGCTGGGCAAATACCGCAAGATGCACATCCCGCAGGACCCGGGCTTCGAGGAGAAATTCTACTTCACGCCGGGCGACCTCGGCTACCGCGTGTGGGACACGAAATTCGGCCGCATCGGCGTGCTGATCTGCTGGGACCAGTGGTATCCCGAGGCGGCGAGAATGACGGCCCTCATGGGAGCGGAGATTTTATTCTATCCCACGGCCATCGGCTGGCTTCCGAGTGAAAAAGCAGCCCTCGGCAGGGCCCAGCACTGCGCTTGGGAGACCGTCCAACGCGGCCATGCGGTGGCAAACGGCTGTTTTTTGGCGGCTGTGAACCGTGTGGGCACCGAGCAGCAGAGCGAATTCTGGGGCCAGAGCTTTGTGGCGAATCCGTATGGAGAAATCGTTGCAAAGGCCAGCATCACGGATGAGGAAATTCTCATTGTAGACTGTGATTTGCAGGCCGTGGAGGACTTCCGCCGCATCTGGCCGTTTTTCCGTGATCGCCGCATTGACACCTACGCACCCCTGACCAAACGCTACCTGGATGAGCAAAGCTAATTACCCGCAGAACTACCGCTTCCCCGCCGAATTTGAACCGCAGGAGGCGATCTGGCTTTCGTGGCCTTCCAACAAGGAAAGCTGCCCCAAGACCTTCCACAAGCTCCAGGACAAATTTGGCGAGATCGCCAGTGTCATCAGCCGCTATGAGCGCGTGCGCATCAACGCCCCGATGCTCGCCCACATGAACATCCGCCTCTCCATCGCCGATAACGAGGGCGATCTTTCCCAGGTGGACATCTACGAGCACAACACCAACGACGTGTGGTGCCGCGATCACGGCCCGATCTTCATCAAGCACAACGAGACCGGCAAGCTGGCCATCACCGACTGGGAATTCAATGCCTGGGGCGGCAAATTCGCCCCGTGGGACCTCGACAACGCCATCCCGGAGAAGGCGGCCAAGGTGCTGAACATGGAGCGTTTCACCTCCTCGATGATCCTCGAAGGCGGCGCCATCGAAACGAATGGAAAAGGCACCCTCCTCACCACCGAATCCGTTCTGCTCAATCCGAACCGCCACGGCGGCAAGCCCGGCAACAAGGCCGAGGTCGAGAAGGAGCTGAAGGCCATGCTCGGCATCAAAGACATCGTCTGGTTCAAAAAAGGTATCGAAGGTGATGACACCGATGGCCACATCGACGATGTCGTGCGCTTCGTGCGCGAAGACGCCGTCATCTGCATGGTCGAGCCGCGTGATTCCGACCCGAACCACAAGGTCTTGAAGGAAATCCGCGAGCGTCTCGACGACGTGAAGGCTCCCGACGGCGGCAAACTCGAAATCATCGAGATCGAAATGCCCCAGGCCATCGAAATGAAAGACTGGCGCCTTTCCCGCCTGCCCGCCAGCTACGCGAACTTCCTCATCCTCAACAACGCCGTGCTCGTCCCCCTCTTTGGCAACAAGAAGAAGGACGCCGC
>JBEIGR010000441.1:0-5153 GCA_040381795.1 Verrucomicrobiaceae bacterium
CAGCGGTCTCCAATACAAAGTGATCACCGAAGGTGCCGGCAAGAGCCCGAAGGCCACGGATACCGTGGAAGTGCATTACGAAGGCACGCTGATCGACGGCACCGTCTTTGACAGCAGCTACCGCCGCAAAGAAACCATCGAATTCCCTCTGAACCGCGTCATCGCTGGTTGGACGGAAGGCGTGCAGCTCATGAAGGAAGGTTCCAAATTCCGCTTCTACATTCCCTCGAAGCTGGCCTACGGCTCCCGCGGTGCCGGTCGCGACATTGGCCCGAATGAGGCGCTGATTTTCGACGTGGAGCTGTTCAAGGTGAAGTGAGCTCTTTGATGGTTCGCTGAAGAGGGCAGGGGACTCCTGCCCGTCTTCGGCGGATCAGGATTCGGTCACAGATGGCTCCGGTTCTGGTGCCGGAGGCGGCAGATTATCGATGAGCTGTACGAGTGGCACGGCTCGCTCGGTGGTGTGATCGAGGCGGAAGTGGAGATGGGGACTGTTACGCAGCTTGACGCGTTTGTAGAGATCCCGCTGGATGGCTCCGCGTGCCTTGTTGAGGCGCTCGACGATGGCTTCCTGCTGATGTGGCTTGCCAATGACGCCGACGTGAACGGTGGCGTGCTTCAAATCGGCGTTTACGACGACTTCATGCACGGTGAGCAGGCCGTTTTCTGGACGGTAGTCCTTCTCGACGACGAGGGACAGCTCGCGGCGCATGAGTTCACAGACTTTGTCGAGACGAAGAGACATGGCGCTAAGGGCGAAGGGAATAGGGCGAAGGGTTCAGATGCTCCGGGGCTCTAGGCCCTTGGCTCTTCGCCCTGCACTCAGAGAGTTTGGGGGATTTTTTCGAGTTCGTAGCACTCGATGACGTCGTTTTCTTCGTAGTCGGAGAAGCCGTTGAGCTTGATGCCGCATTCGAGGCCGTTGCGGACTTCGGGGACCTCGTCCTGGAAGCGGCGGAGGGTTTCGAAGCCGCCATCGTAAACGGCCTGGCCGCCACGGAGGACGCGGGCACGCTGCTTGCGGTGCATGATGCCATCGGTGACGACGGAGCCGCCGACGTAGCCTTTCTGGACCTTGAAGACCTGCTTCACGCGGGCATGGCCGATGACTTTTTCGCGGGTGATCGGATCGAGGAGGCCTTCGAGGGCTTCTTTGACCTGATCGATGAGCTCATAGATGATGGAGTAGAGCTTGATCTGGACTCCTTCACGCTTGGAGACGGCGAGGGCTTTGTTCTCGACCTTGACGTTGAAGCCGAGGATGAGGGCATCGGAGGCGGAGCAGAGGAGCACATCGCTCTCGTTGATGGAGCCGGCCTCGGCGTGGAGGATTTCGAGGTTGATCTTGTTGCTCTTGATGTCCTTGAGGCATTTGGAGATGGCCTCGACGGAACCCTGCACATCGGTCTTGAGGACGACCTTGAGGGCTTTTTTATTGCCCTCTTCGATGGAGGCGAAGAGGTGCTCCAAAGTGGTGCGGCGCGGGGTGGCGAGCTTTTTCTGGCGCAGCTCTTCGAGGCGCTCTTCACTGAGCTTTTTGACGGAACGCTCACTGTCCATGAAGACGACCTCGTCGCCCACATTGGGCATATCGGAGAAGCCGATGACCTCGCAGGGCATGCCGGGGAGTACTTCCTTGATGTTCTGGCCGCGGTCGTTGATGAGGGCTTTCACCTTACCCCAATACGGGCCGCAGATGAAGGGCTGACCGACCTGGAGGGTGCCCTGGCCGACGATGACGGTGGCGACGGGGCCTTTGCCTGCGACCATGGAGGATTCGATGACGGTGGCGCGGGCGGGAGCCTGGGGATCGGCCTTCAATTCGAGCACCTCAGCCTGAAGGGCCATGGTTTCGAGGAGGTTATCGAGGCCGAGACCGGAGCGGGCGGAGACTTCCATGCACTCGATCTCACCACCCCAATCGACGGGGGCGAGGCCGATCTCCTGGAGCTGGCCTTTGACGCGCATGACATCGGCGGTGGGGAGGTCACATTTGTTAATGGCGACCATGAGCTGGACGCCGGCGGCTTTGGCGTGTGAGAGGGCTTCCTTCGTCTGCGGCATGATGCCGTCATCCGCAGCGATGATGAGGACGACGATGTCCGTCACATTGGCACCGCGTGCCCGCATGGCGGAGAAGGCGGCGTGGCCGGGGGTATCGATGAAGGTGATGGGCTTGCCATCGTGGAAGACGCAGTAGGCCCCGATATGCTGGGTGATGCCGCCAGCTTCGCCGGAGGCCACCTGGGTCTTGCGCAGGGCATCAAGGAGGGATGTTTTGCCGTGATCGACGTGGCCCATGAAGGTGATGATGGGGGCACGAAGCGCTCGGGTGTCTTTTTCCTCGGCGGTGGGTTCCGGCAGTTTTTCCGGTTCGACGATGACTTCTTCGATCTTATGTACACCGCCGCCTTTTTCGCGTTTTTCACGTTCAAGTCGGAAGCCGTGCTTTTCGCAGATTTTTTCGGCCACTTCGATGTCGATGGCCTTGTCTGCACTGGCGAAGACTTTGAAGGCGATCAGATCGGAGATGATCTTGAAGGGCTTGAGGCCCATCTTTTCCGCCAGATCCTTCACAATGATGGGCGGCTTCAGGAGGATGATCTTTTCGCCATTTTCGCCGAGTTCGAACTCAGGTAGAGATGCCTCAGCAACGGGGGCTGGAGCTAGTGCTGCGACAGGGACTTTTGGCCGGGGCGTCTCATCGAGCAGCAGAGAGATGGGCGGGAGGGCGGAGACCGTGGCCTCGGTGACGGCGGGGCGCTCACGCCGCTTTGGTTTTTCGTCGAAGAGGTTCAGGGCGTCTCTCTTCTGATCATCGAGCGTGGGTTTGGCTGGCTCGGCGGGAGCTGGCTCAGGCTCGACGGCCTTCTTGGGAGCTACAGGCTTGGCTCCGATGCGGGGGAGCACGCTGGTGGATTCATTGCGGGGTGCCCGGGCTTTGGTTTTATCCTCTACGACTTCCTCGATCAGCGAAAGCACCTTCTTGCCGGCGGATTTTTTCGGCTTGGCGCTTTCGGCTGTCAGCTTCTCTTCACCTGTCTCGGTGGCGGAGGGCTTGTCGGGTTTCGAGGAGGAAGATTTGCCGGGCATGCGTGGGTAGTGGTAAAAACGAGAAGGGGGCTAGTTGGGAAACTTGCTGAGGGTGGAGAAAACTGGAGTGGGAGGAGCTCATGGCGGCAAACGGGTTTACTCCCCAGAAGGGGCGGGAGCATTCGTTTGAGCCTTGGCGAGGATTTGCTCGGCGAGGGCGCGGTCACCACCGAGCATTTCGGTGACGTCTTCGACATCGGCGTAGGCAAACATGGCGAGATCAGCCATGCCGTTTTGAGCGAGTAGGCGGGCGGTATCGGCGGTGATTCCGAGGGCCTCGACGAGGTGCTTGACGGCGCTGCCCATCTGGCCTTCAAAGACCTGCTCGGCGTGCTCGTCCTTCTCGATGATGAGGTCCATGCCGACAAGGCGGGAGGTCAGGCGGGCATTCTGACCGCGGCGACCGATGGCCTTGGAGAGCTCTTCTTCGCTGACGGTGAGGTGTGCCTGCTTCTTGTCTTTATCGACGGTGATGCTGATGACCTTGATGGGCTTCAACGCCTCGCGGACGAACTCGGCGGGATCGCTCTTCCAGCGGATGATGTCCACCTTCTCATTGTTGAGCTCACGGACGATGTTCTTCACACGGGCACCACGCAGGCCGACGCAGGCACCCACGGGATCCACCTTCTCATCGGCGCTGTGGACGGCCACTTTTGTGCGGTAACCGGCCTCGCGGGAGATGCTGGCGATTTCGACGGTGCGGTCACCAATCTCGCTGACTTCGAATTCAAACAGGCGGCGCACGAAATTCGGATGTGCACGGGAGAGGATGATTTCTGGGCCGCGACCGGTGTCTTTTTCGACGGCCTTCACGTAGAAGCGCATGCGATCGCTGACGTTGTAGTCTTCCGTGGCGACGCGTTCCTTGCCGGGCATGATGCCTTCGAATTTACCGAGGTCGATCACGACATCGGATTTCTCAAAGCGGCGCACCACGCCGCTGACGACATCACCGGTGCGGTCTTTGAACTCTTCATAAAGGTTTTCCTTCTCCGCCATGCGGAGGCGCTGGAGCATCGTTTGCTTCGCGGTCTGGGCGGCGATACGGCCCATGTTGTTGGGCGTGACTTCGAGTTCGATTTCATCGCCGAGTTCGGCGCCTTTTTTGATCTTGCGGGCCTTGGCGAGGGGGAGTTCCTCCCAGGGATTGGAGACGGTTTCGACGGCGAGCAGCTTGGCGAAGGCTTTGATGGTGCCTTTGTCAGGATCAATATCAATACGCAGCTCACGAGCCGGGCCGATGCTTTTCTTCGAGGCGGCCAGTAGGGCCTGTGAAAGGGCCTCGACCATCTTCTCACGGTCGATGCCTTTCTCTTTCTCGTAGTAATCAAACAGGGTCTTGAGTTCGCTGATCATAAAAAAATCTCACATCCCGAGACAAAAAGAGAGCGGGGATGGCCCCACTCTCACAAAAACGATTTTTCTCCCGGGAATGAAGCGGCGATGATAGAGGCTCGCCTCAAGTCGGCAAGCGGAAAAACCCCCAATTACAGCGCTGGGATGGGTATTTCCTCTCGGGTAGATGGGGAAATGGCTCTGGAAGGTGGTGGTCAGGCCCCGACATCAAGCTCAGGGCGGAAATCGGAGGCGTGATACGAACTGCGCACCAGCGGGGCGCTGGCGACATGGCGAAAGCCCTTCTTCAGGGCGATCTGCTTGTAGTTCTCAAAGGTATCTGGGTGGATGTAGTCGATCACCGGCAGGTGCTGGGCGGAGGGGCGCAGGTATTGGCCGAGGGTCAAAACGGTCACGTCATGCTCCAGAAGGTCATCCATGGCCTGGAAAAGCTCCAACTCCGTCTCGCCGAGGCCGAGCATGAGGCCGCTCTTGGTGGAGCATTGGGTGCCCATCTCGCGGGCCATGGCTTTGGCACGCTTTAGGACGTGGAGGCTGCGGGCATACTGCGCCCGGCTGCGAACGAGCGGGGTGAGGCGCTCCACGGTTTCCAAGTTGTGATTGAAGATGTGCGGGCGGGCTTTCATCACGACTTCGAGGGCATCGTCCTTGCCGTTGAAGTCTGGCACGAGGATCTCGATGGTGATGGTGGGCACGGCCTC
>JBEIGR010000442.1:0-5127 GCA_040381795.1 Verrucomicrobiaceae bacterium
ACCAAAAC
The DNA here is from genome assembly GCA_040381795.1 of Verrucomicrobiaceae bacterium. Lineage (GTDB taxonomy): Bacteria > Verrucomicrobiota > Verrucomicrobiia > Verrucomicrobiales > Verrucomicrobiaceae > Prosthecobacter. The sequence continues at coordinate 9 of JBEIGR010000442.1, forward strand.
CGCTGCCAGCAGGCCAATTCGGGCGATCCATACGCCACCGCCGTGCAGCGCGGTTTGCAGCAGATGGCCGTATTCATTGATCGCATCCTGACCGGCAAAAATGAGCAGGTTGCCGACGAGGTGACCAAAGACGAAGCCGATCAGCATCAGACCTGTCAGGGCGACGAGAATCTTCTTGCCAATGGAGGAGGCGTAAAACCGTGAAAAGGAGTCAAAAACAGCGCTCATGTGGGGAGTGGAAATTCATCATGGAGATACGGAACAAGCGTGCAACCGGGATTCATGCCTGGAGAAAATCTTGGATAGGAATTTGTCCTCTTTTTGTGGGCATGGCCATGGGTCGTCCAAGGATAGATGACAGCGCCGAGCTCGTTTTGCCTAGTCCACATGAAGAAACTTAAGCGTTTTCTCCTCACCTGCCTTCTGGGTGCCTCCGCCTTCGCCGGGCCTTCGGAGGAGATCGACTCCCTCTTGGAGCAGCACTGGACCAAAAACAGTCTCCGAGGTAACCCGACGGCCTCGGACGAGACCTTTGCCCGGCGCCTCCATCTTGATGTCATCGGGCGCATCCCCACTCGGGAGGAGCTTCTCACCTTCCTGGCCGATCCGCTACCAGACAAGCGCTCGCGGCTCATCGTCCGGCTGCTCACCAGCGAGGGCTTTGAGCAGCATCAGTTTCATTTCTTCGCCGACCTCCTCCGCGTGCAGTCGCGGGCCAATGGCGGGCAGGGGGACATGACCTCGAAACCCTACATCGAGCATGTGAAGCGCCGCATCCGCGAAAACATGCCTTACGACGCCTTCGTCCGCGAGCTGCTCAATGCGCAGGGCAAGGTTTGGGACCATCCCGCCATCGGCTACTACATGCGGGATCTCGGGATGCCGCTGGATAATCTATCGAACACCATGCGCGTCTTCCTCGGCACCCGCATCGAGTGCGCCCAGTGCCACAACCATCCCTTCGACAAATGGACGCAGATGCAGTTCTACCAGATGGCGGCCTTCACCTACCCGCTGGAGACGAATTTCACCGGCGTCTCCGAAAAAGGCGCGCTGACCGACCTCAAGCGGGCCGCCGAAAAGAAGCCGGAGCTCGCCGTCGGCGTGCGACACCTCGGCCGCGTGTTTGAAAACCTCGGTGACTTCGTCCGCTACAGCAAGGTGCAGGCCCTCCCCAGCCGTATGCTGAAGCTCCCGCACGACTATCAATACTCCGACGCCAAACCGCACGATGCCGTCCAAGCCGCCAGCATCCTCGGCAAGCCGGTCACGGGAGATTTGCGAGCCTTTGCCGACTGGATGACCTCGCCGGAGAATCCGCGTTTCACCAAAGTCATCGCCAACCGCCTTTGGAAACGGGTTTTCGGCCTCGGCCTCATCGAGCCGGTGGACGAGCTGTTTGACACCACCGTGGCGGTGAATCCAGCGCTCATGACCCGGCTCGAAAAGCTCATGGTCGAGCTGCGCTATGACCTGAAGGCCTTCCTGCAGGTGCTTTACCACACTCGCGCCTATCATAACGAGGCTACTCGGCAGGAACTCCTCGCCGGTGAGGTCTATCACTTCACCGGCCCGCTGCTGCGCCGCCTCACCGCCGAGCAGATCTACGACAGCTTCGTCACCCTCATCCATGCCACGCCCGATCTCCCGCGCCGCAAAGGCATCGACGCGGAGATGGCGCAAAAGCTCGTGTATCGTGGCAAGCTCAGCGACGCGCTCGATTTGATGACCCCGCAGGAGATATTCGACGGCTCGATGAAGGCCTCCGAGGTTTACGAATCCGTCTCCGCCCGTGCCAAACCGCTGCGGGAGGCCTACACCGCCGCGCAGAAGTCCAAGGACAAGCCGCTCATCGAAAAACTGAACATCGAGATCCGCAGCATCGAGTTTGTGGCCCGCACCGGCATTCACGACCATGTCGTCGTTCCCGCCGTGGCACGGCTCTACACGAAAAAGACCGGCCAGCCCGCGCCGCCGCCCATTCCCGTCGTCAAACCCAGCCTCGAAGAACTCAAAAAAGCCGGTCAAAACCGCGCCTACATCGCTGTGCCCGGCTACGACATTGACCAGGCCATTCCACGCGAGGAAAAAGCCGCCGAGGCAGCCCGCGACGCCGTCTTCCGCGAGGAAGCACGTCGTTTTGGCCTCTCTGATGTCGAAGCCTATCTCAAAGCTCGCCGCGCTCAGGCCCGCGACTGGCCTCGCGCCGCCGATCTGGACTCTCCCGCGCCTCGTGGCCATTACCTGCGTGAGTTCGGTCAGAGCGATCGCGACCTGATCGAGAACTCGAATGCGGATGCGTCCATGCCTCAGGCACTCGTGCTGATGAACAGCGAGCTATTCGAGAGCATCCTCAAGCCTCACACCCAGCTCCGTCAGAACCTTGACGATGCTCACGACATGGCAGCGCAGGTCACCGCGGCTTATCAGACCATCTTGTCCCGTCTTCCGACTCCTGCCGAAAGAGCAGCATGGTCCCAATCCGGCCTCACGAGCATCGAAGACCTCGTTTTCGCGCTCATCAACACGCAGCAGTTCCTTTTCGTTCGCTGACATCGTGTTTTGTATCTTGAACCACGGGTGGCCTGCTCCACTTTGAGCGCCCTCTTCATGTTCAAAAAACGTCGCTGGCTCAAAATCGTGCTGCTCATCGTCCTTACGGGCGTGCTGGGTGCGTACATGGCGGGCGAGGTCTTTTACAATCTGAACAGCAATCTCGTCTTTGTGGCCGTGCGGGATGCGGAGAGTTCACCGCTGAAAGTCCGCCTCAAACGCGGTGCGTGGAAATCCCCCACCGATCTCACGCCGGCGGATCTCGCGGCCGCATTGATCGAGCGGCATTCGGAGCCGGGGTTGCGCTGGGCTTCGCTTCACGTCAATCGGGATGCCGGGCTGCGGGCGAATCTCGCCCAGAAGATTTTTGGAGCGCAGGTCCATGTGGTGACGATTTCGCCGGATCGTTTTGATTTCATGACCTCCTTCCGGCCGAAATTCGCCGTCACCACGGCGCGTGAGCGGATGGACTCGGAGAATCTATGGTTCTCGATCACCTCGAATTTTCGCGACCCGAAGGGCAAGCCGATGGGCTGGGTGTATCACGAGGGCGTCCGGCAGAACAATCCGTTTGGCGACTGGAGCGGCTGCTTCTTTGTGAAGGGTGGAAGGCCCTTCTTCGGCCCGAAATCACTCGAAGTGGAGGTGTCGGGACCGATTCAGGAGGGTTCGCAGGTGTATCCGGCGGTGATGAAGAACCACACCATCTTCTCCTACGTCGAATTGAAGCCGGACGAGTTCTTCGATGGCTCGAAGATCACCTACCGGGCGCTTGGCGGCATGAAAAAAGATGGCAGCATCGTCTTCGTGCTCAGTGGAGACGGCGGTGTGATGAATGTGGCCGAAGTGTCTGAAATCGCCCGCAAGCTGGATGTGCAGCACGCCACGCTGCTCGATGGGGGGCGTGCCTTGCAATACTCCATCCGCACCGAAGATGGCCCATGGCACTTCACGGCTTTCAACACCCTGCTGCCCGTCGAGAGGAAACCACTCGAACGCCAGCTCTCACCTGTGTACATTGGCGTTCGTCGCAAGCCGCCGCCGGTGGTGGGGCTCACGCAGCCGTGAGCGGGACCTCGTAATACTCCAGCGCCCACTCCCGCATGTAGCGCACACGGTTTGGCGTGAAGCGATAAAGGATGAATTCGGGATTTTCGAGGCTGCCGAGGTAGGCTCGGAGCAGGGGATTCGAGTTCCAGATCTCTTCGAGCAGCGTGCGATCCGTCACGATCTCCGCTGTGGCGGTGATGCGCACCTGATTGTGCTCGTCGTCGGTGTAGCAAAGCTCCGCCTTCGGATTGGCTTCAATTTCCCTCGTCTTGCCGTAGCGCCGCAGATTGGCCACATACACGACAAAGCCATCCGTGCGCACCGGCGAGACGGGGCGGGCCCTCGCTTGATCTCCCTCACAGGTGGCGAGCACGGGAAACTTCGCTCGCTTCATCGTTTCAAGAGCGAGAGCGGGCACTTCGGCGGGATCAATCGGCTTCGGTTTGGGCTGGGACATGTGTGCGGAGAAAAACGCACCTTCGAAGCGATGTGTCATCCCTCTTTTCCTCAATAGTGCACGATCCCCGTGTCCCGGGCGAAGGTGATGGGGCCGCCGCGGAAGGGTGGGTAGCCGGTGCCGAGGACCATGGCGAGGTCGATGTCATCGGCGCTGCGGGCGATGCCTTCTTTGAGGCACTTCATGGCTTCCTGGCTGAGCAGAAGGGCCAGTTTGGATTGAATGCTCTCGTGGCTGGGCAGGCGGTGGTGGATGGGCGGCGGGATCTCGCGGCCGTTTTCGTAGCGGTAGAAGCCCTGGCCGCTCTTTTTGCCGAGGTGACCGGCGGCGATCATCTTCTTAAAGGCATCCGTCTTGGCGACATGCGTGGCCACATCGAGGCCGATCTCATCGAGGAGGCGCATCGGGCCCATCGGCATGCCGAACTCGAGCATCGCTTCGTCGATGTCTCTCACGGCGATGCCGCTTTGATGAAGGCGCATGGCCTCCATGAGGTAAGGCACCAAGATGCGGTTCACGAGGAAGCCGGGGCTGTCTTTGACGACGACGGGCACCTTGCCGATCTTTTGCACAAAGCTCACCGCCGTGGCGAGCACCTCGGGCGAGGTTTCCGGCAGCGTGATGATCTCGACCAATGGCATGCGATGCACGGGATTGAAGAAGTGCAGGCCGATGACGCGTTCGGGATGCGGCACGGTTTGGGCCAGTTCGGCCACGGAAAGGGCGCTGGTATTCGTGGCGAGGATGGTGTCGGGCGAGACGCGGGCGGCGAGATCGGTGAAGATCTTCTTTTTGAGGTCCATGCTCTCGGTGGCGGCTTCGATGAGGAGGTGGTTGCGAGTGAGCGGAACCTTTTCGGTGGTCGTCGCGATGCGGTCGAGCGTGTCGCGGGCCTGCACCTTGGTGACGAGCCTGCGACGGGAGGCATCGGAAACCACCCCGCGAATGCGCTCCAGGCCGCGAGCGAGGCTTTCGGCTGCCACATCGGTCATCAAAACGCGAACACCCCGCGAAGCGAGGGCGTGGGCGATGCCGCTGCCCATGACGCCAGCACCGATG